>NZ_JADJKT010000030.1:0-62485 GCF_016705895.1 Candidatus Villigracilis affinis
ATTACGTTTCATCCGCGTTTCAGATTACTCCTGCGGCTTCCCTGCTCATCATCGTGGCGCCCTGCACTGGCTGCCATTTTCGCCAGTATGCTGTTGCCGGCGTTCATTAAGTGCGAGTGGATGGGATCCGCGACCTGTCAAGTGGCTGGCGGTTGCGGATGGATCCTGCCAGTAACTACGCGATCCCTGCCTACGCTCTAGTCTGGTTCTTGGGCCTCGGAGATATTCCCAACCTACGACATTTCTTGAGCGCGCTCGCCTGACCCTTAATGCTGCAGGCTAGTGCGAATGTATCGGTCATTGTTGCAGCGTTCTTTTTCCATCCACACTCGTCAAGCGGTTACGATGGTCTTCAGTGGCGAGGAAATCGGCCTGGCGCGCGGATTCCTCGTCCCTGAGTTGACCAATGGGTTGGATTTCGCAACGCCAGCCTGCTCAGCGGAATGCTTTGGGCAGTATAACACCGGAGAGTCCTTTCCGTTGGTTATGGTGCCATGGGCACGCCGCACCAATAGTACCGACTGGTGTGTTTTACAACTATGGTCATTACAACGGGTGTTGTGATGGCATGGCTGCGGATGAAATCAGACAGTATCTGGCCGGTTGTTGTGATGCATGCCTTGCACAATGGTTTGATCGGACATTTTGGGATCGTATCACCATTTTTTAAGGGAGGACTTCTTATTTTGCTGTTGAGTTTGGCGCTGCCATGCTCCCTTTCCTATTCGTGCGGCACGGTATTTTGCAGGCGTCCGCTGCAAGTGGAAGATGATGAAAAGAAGTCATTGGGCTAAGGATGTTTCAAAATGTTAAACGTATCCATTAATGTGTATGAAAATTGATCGAACTACTGGATCGTGAAAAGCTGAGTATCGTATCGTCGAACATGAGCCCGAGGGACAGACGGAATGGGTCAGCCAGATTCGCGGAATCATCTGTCTCAGGCAATTAAGTCGCTGGTTGTGTTGGTGAAGATTGGCAAGAAGGAAAGCCGTTATTATTTGGCCAACGTTCCGGGGGATTGCCGCGTGAATTTGAACGCCATCAAGACGCTTTGTAATGGAACGCACGCCATGTTTGCGCCCTCTCAGCGTGTGGCGGAGCTTACGGGCTGTGTATCTGGTGCCATTCCACCTTTTTCATTTCACGAAGATCTGTTCGTGTTGGCAGCCCCGTCTCTTTTTGAAAACGAGGAACTTGTTTTCAATGCGGGCAGACTGGACCGTTCTATTTTATAAATAAAATTCATACTTCGAAATTGCCCGCCATCCCTAATGGCAATTGCTGTAAAAGAAAACAAGGAGAC
This sequence comes from Candidatus Villigracilis affinis, assembly GCF_016705895.1. NCBI lineage: Bacteria > Bacillati > Chloroflexota > Anaerolineae > Anaerolineales > Candidatus Villigracilaceae > Candidatus Villigracilis > Candidatus Villigracilis affinis. The sequence goes on from NZ_JADJKT010000030.1 coordinate 1,307, forward strand.
TATTTAATGGCACAACATGAAATTTCCGCTTCAGCGTTGATCCAATCGCCAGCAGAACTGGTCTATGCGATCATTGCTGATTACCATAATGGGCATCCATTGATCCTGCCGAAACCGTATTTTGTTTCAATGCAGGTGGAGCAGGGCGGTATTGGCAGTGGTACGGTGGTTAGTTGGGAAATGAAGTTGATGGGCACGCTGCGGGAATTTCGGGCGGTTATCACCGAGCCGGAGCCCGGTCGTGTTTTAGTTGAGACAAATGATGGCGGCGGCGCTGTTACGAAGTTTGTTGTCGACCCTCGTAATGGTGGTCAGGCCGCAGTTGTGACGATCTCTACGTCAGTGGTCATCCGCGACGGAATCCTGGGCAAATTGGAAGGCTGGATGACTACCCATCTGTTGCACCCGATCTACGTGAAGGAATTAGAGCAATTGAACATGGTTGCTGCAAATGGGAAGATAAAAAAATAACCTCATTCCAGAAGCAACGCGGCCAAAGTGCGCTGCTTCTGGAATCTGCTCTCTTTGACGGTTGGGGGATGCCAGTCGCTTTCTGTCAGTACTCTAAATTTTGAAAAAGAGTCTGTTCGGTCAAAGCATTGTCACAATGCTCGACATGTGACATTTGTCACTTGTTTTTAATCTACCCATTGTCTATACTAGGGTTAACAAATTTGCAAGGTTTTTTAAAGGTTGGCGGGTTGATTTTTCCTGGCAAGTGGGTCGGGGGACAGCATTTACTGGTAAAGAAAAGTAACAGTTTTTTACTTCGATTTTCAAATAGATTTCCAAATTTATTACAAATAACGGATATGACGAGAAAATCGTTATTCGGTTCGAAACTCGTATTTTTCAGGAGCAAGTATGAGCAGCAGAGTGCAGGAGCTTGCAGAGAAAATTAACATGACCTTTGACGAATTCATTGGTGAGATGCGAAAACGAGGGTGCAGCGAGCCGACGGCGATCAAGATATGGAATGGTGTATATGAGGATTTTTCCAAGTTTAGAGACAACGACATGTTCCTCAGTAATTTACGAAAAGCGGCGGATGTTTTACGGGTAACGACAGGTTCACTTTTATCAAAGTAAACGCCCTATTGGAAGATTTGTTTAAGCACGGATGGTACTTTGAAGGTCAAAAATGGAACTTAGACGATATTTCGACATTCTCTGGCGCAGGAAATGGATTGTTCTACTCACCCTTGTTGTAACCATGGCGGCGGTGGTCATCGGTACGAATCAAGTTACACCGATCTATCAAGCCTCCACAACCTTGCGTATTGCCGCTTCTGCGGGCGGGAATTTGAATTACTCCGAGTATGTCTATGCTGCCCAGTTAATGAACACGTACGTAGAGATCGTTACCAGCGGGCCAGTGTTGAACGAACTTGGGACAAAACTAAGCTTGAAAGAACTTCCAGTCATTACTGCTGTGGTGATTCCCAATACTGAGCTAGTAATGATTACGGTCAAGCTCGAACCCAAAAACAGCGGCAAAAGCGGCGAATACTCTGGCGGAGATATTGATCTCCGAAAGCAAGGATTTGTATACAGGCGGCGGCAAAACCTCACAGGAGGTGCTTGGTGAGGAGCTAATTAAGGCGCAGGTGGCCCTCGATCAGACGCGCGATGCATATGCCAGGCTTATTATCCAGACCCCAGCCGCGACGGGTGAGATTGAAACAACCAAACAACTGCTTCAATTGAATCAAAGTAATTACACGACTCTTCTGGGGCAGTTTACACAAGCAAGCCTTCGCGAGGAAATTCGATCAAGCATGATCACCGTGATCGAGCCAGCCGTGGCTCCGCAAACCCCATCTACGCCGCGTGTTTCCTTGAATTACGCCATGGGCTTCGTCGTTGGGTTGGTGGGTGGGTTGGGATTGGCGCTTATCTTTGAAAGTCAGGATACTGCCCTGTACAGGTCAGAGGATATTGAAGCCGTTACTGAATTAAATGCGATTGCAAGGATTCCAAAAGCGAATCGAAAACAATTGGGCAATCTCAGCAGCGATTTTTCCTCTTTTTCCGATGCCTTTGAGAATTTGGCCCTCAATCTCCAACCTGCCAAAGGCCAGCCTCCCAAAAAAGTTCTGCTTGTAATGAGCGCGGAACCCAATCAGGAAAATCGATGATCGCTCATCGTTTGGCGCTTGCGCTTGCAGAACTCAGGAACAAAGTCGTTGCCATTGATTGTGATGTACGCCTGCCGAAGTTGCATTCCCTGTTCGAACTTCCCAATGACCGTGGCCTTACCAATTTGTTGGATGGGGATGCAAAGTTACAGGATGTGTTGCAGGCCAGTTCGGTGGAAGGTGTCAAACTGCTCGCAAGCGGACCGCCATCGGCTCATCCGCCCAAGTTGCTTGGTTCACCTCAAATGGTGAATCTCATCGACGGTTTGAAGCGTGATTTCGATTTTGTTATTCTGGATACGCCTGCAATGTTGGCCGTGGCAGACATAACGGCTGTCATCCCCAATGTTGACAGTGTACTGCTTGTCGCAAGAAGATGCCATACACGCCGTGAGAGTTTGCGATCTGTAAAAAGGTGTTGCCCGGTTTTCGATTTCGCGACAAATCTGTTGACCTGATCGTAAATCAGGCGGAAACCGGCGGCAGGTATGCCGCCTATCGATATCATAAAAAATGGATTCGGCCTCGACCCCAGCTGAAATAAAACCAGCGTAGTTGCTTGAAACCTGTAGGAAGCTGAATGGTCAGGAGTAGACACAAATGCAGAACGATATTCTCTTAAGTTCAATCCAAAAAGCGACCCAAACGCCCTTGGTGTGGCCGCCAATGGCCAGGCTGTTTATTATGCCGTCAAACGCACCATGGATATTGCTATTGCCTTTATATTGCTGGTTCTGTTTTCACCCGTGATGCTGATTGTAGCCGCGTTGATATTTGTTTACTCCCCTGGACCGGTGTTCTTCGTGCAGGAGCGTGTGGGGGCAAAGAGACAGGGGTATGGGCAATATTCCTATTGGAAGAAATACAACTTCCGTTGCTATAAATTCAGAACAATGAAAATCAATGCCGACCCGTCCATCCATCAGGCTTATGTCAAGGCTTTGATCGAGAATAATCTGGAGCAGATGACGGCTTTACAAGGCGCTCCGACACAACCCCGCAAACTCGTAAATGACTCAAGGATTATCCGCCCCGGAAAACTCCTGCGCAAACTAAGCCTGGATGAATTACCTCAATTATGGAACGTTCTGATCGGTGATATGAGCCTGATCGGCCCCAGACCTGCGATCCCTTATGAAGTGGATATGTACCAACCCTGGCATCTTCGTCGTTTGGAGGCGAAGCCAGGCCTCTCGGGGCTTCAGCAGGTTACGGCGCGGTGTGTTGTCGATTTCGACACACAGGTTCAATGGGATATTGATTACGTCGAGAAACAATCGCTTTGGCTGGATTTGATCATCATGTTGAGAACCCCCCTGGCAGTGTTTTCCACATCCGGGGCCTATTAATTTTCAATCAAGGAGGATTTCATGACCGCTGTAAAAGTTGGAATAATTGGATATGGATATTGGGGCCGAACTTGACTCGGAATTTTTATGAGCTTCCCAATGCAGAGCTCACGGCCATTTCAGACCTGAGTGACGAGAGATTGAAGCAGGCTGCCATGAAGTATCCCCATGTAGCCGTCAGACACGATCACCATGAGTTATTCGATCTGGGATTGGATGCAGTTGTGATCGCAACCCCCCCGATAACTCATTACAGCATTGCCAAGGAGTGTCTGGAGCATAACCTGCATGTCTTTGTTGAAAAGCCAATCACGCTCAAAAGCGAACATGCCAGGGAATTAATCGAATTGGCCGATTCCAAGGATTGATTCTGATGGTGGGCCATATCTTCGAGTACAACTCGGCAGTCCACGCGTTGAAGAAATATATTGACAGTGGGGAACTTGGCGATATTTATTACCTGGATACTGCCCGATTAAGTCTGGGCCTGTTCCAGCGCGATTCGAACGTGATCTGGGATCTGGCTCCGCATGACATTTCGATTCTGCTGTATTTGTTGGGGAAAAAGCCGATCTCTGTCAGCGCGCAAGGTACCCCTTGTGTCTTTGAGAATATTTTCGACGTAGCCTACCTGAATATGGTTTTCCCGGGAAATATCCCAGCTTATATTCATGTAAGCTGGCTTGATCCATGCAAGGTGCGGCGCATTACCGTCGTTGGAAGCAAGAAGATGGCAGTTTATAACGATGTCGAAAATGAACAGAAAATAAAGATCTACGATAAGGGTGTTGACCGCCCCGAATACACCAATGGCGGATTCGGTGAATTTCATTGCAACTATCACTCCGGCGACATCACCATTCCAACCATCCGATTCGTTGAGCCCTTGAAGCAGGAGTGCCAGCATTTTATCGATTGTATTGTGAACCACACCAAACCGACCAGCTCCGGGCGCGAAGGCATGGATGTCGTCAAAATTCTGGAGACCGCCCAGCTTTCCATGAGTAACGGCCACGGTCATGAGGTGATCACATGGTAACGCCCGAATTTGCAAGAATTTCTGCAGATGTTAAATTGGGCGCGGATGTAAAGATCTATGCATTTGTGAATTTGTATGGCTGCGAGATCGGCGACGAAAGCAGGGTGGGAACCTTCGTCGAAATCCAAAGGGGGCAAAAATTGGCAGGCGGGTGAAGATCTCCAGCCATACGTTCATTTGCGAGGGTGTAACGATTGAAGATGAAGTCTTCATCGGACATGGGGTGATGTTTATCAACGATAAATATCCCCGCGCCGCAACTGTTTCAGGTCAACCCCAGACCGAGGCCGATTGGGTATGCGTTCCCACCCCTGATCAAGAAGGGGGCTTCAATTGGCAGCAATGCCACAATCTTGTGCGGCGTGACCATTGGCGAACGAGCCATTGTCGGAGCGGGAAGTGTCGTAACTCATGATGTGCCGCCGGATATGGTGGTCGCAGGCAACCCCGCCCGTCCCGTTAAATCTATCATTCCAGAAAGGGAGTAGAAATGAACATTCCGTTGATTGACCTGAAAGCCCATCATCAGGCGCTTCATGCCGAGATCACTTCCGCCATTCAAAACATATTGGAACGCACTGACTTCATTTTGGGTCAGGATGTTGCCAAATTTGAGGAAGAGTTTGCGGCATTTTGCGGCACCAAACATGCAGTGGGCGTGAGCAGCGGCGTTGCCGCTTTGGAATTGAGTCTGCTGGCATTTGGCATTGGTCCCGGAGATGAAGTACTTGTTCCCGCGCATACCTTCACAGCAACTGCGGCTGCGGTCTCTTTTCCGGGGCCAAGCCTGTGTTCGTGGATGTAGACCCGGTCACTTGGACTCTGGATGCGACCAAACTCGAAGAAGCCATCACCCCGAACACAAAAGCGATGATCCCTGTTCATCTCTATGGCCTGCCAGCCGATATGGACCCGATTCGCGCGATCGCCAAAAAACATAATTTGATCATTGTGGAAGATGCCTGTCAGGGGCATGGTGCAACTTACAAAGGAACGCGAACGGGCAATCTGGGGGATGCGGCGGCCTTTAGCTTTTATCCGACGAAGAACCTCGGTGCGTGCGGCGACGCAGGCATGGTCACCACCAACGACGAAAAGGTGGCCGAAGCGGTACGTGCATTGCGCAATTGTGGGCAGCGCGTGAAAAATGTACACGAGTTGCCGCCGTTCAATCACCGCATGGACAGTATGCAGGCGGCCATCCTGCGCGTAAAACTACCGCATCTGGATGATTGGCTTGAGTCGAGGCGCAGTCTGGCTGGGTTGTATAACCAATTGTTGGCGGATACATCTGTTATTACGCCGGTGGAGCCGCATGGGTACAGGCATATTTATCATCTGTATGTCATCCGTGCGCAAGACCGTGATGGTTTACAGGCTATGTTGAAAGAAAATGGAATCGGAACTGCCATTCACTATCCCATCCCTGTTCACCAGCAGCCATTCTATATGAAAAATGGACAGGGGCAAGGCCCCTACCCGGTTGCTGAAAAGATCTGTAGCGAGATCCTTTCCTTACCCATGTACCCCGAACTGACCGAAGAACAAGTTGAAGTGGTTGCATCAACGATCACAAGAGTTTTGGTTCCTACAGCATAAATCATGGGACAGGGGAGTAGGCCATGCATGGATCTACTCCCCTGTCGCCTGAATTTCAGGAATATAGGCAATGGCTAAATCCCGAATTTTAGTCAGCGTACATCGTTTCATGGAAGAAGTACAACGATTTCGGAATTTGGAAAAAGACAGCCAGTTGATCTTTGGCATGGCCCGTGGTCTTGTTTACGATTATTACTCAAGTTCGCGGATCCTCATGACAAAAAGCCTGTTGGTGGATAAAGAGCCGTTGGAACCGATCGCATTCCCATCGAAGGGCTATGAACAATTCATCGTCAATACCCGACTTCTTTTTCCTGAAGCCAAAATCCTGCTTGCCATTCGTGACCCGCTCTCCACGATTTGGTCTATGCAGGCAAGGACTTGGGGTGAATCTCTGACGAGCGCAGGTGCCAGGAGATTTACGCTGGAAGAGTATGCCGAGAATTGGTCTTCGTGTGCGGAGTTGGTCGCGCGACACCAGTTCGAACCTAACACCTACATTGTTCAATTTGGCAGGTTGGTCAATGATCCCATGAACGAATCAAAAAGGATATTTGAATTTCTGCATATTCGCAATGGAATTCCATTTCAACCCCGTCCAACACATTCGGTCGGTTTTACGAAAGAGGATCAGGCGAATATCCTGCGGATTGTCAAGCCTCAGCTCGAGTTGTTGGCATCCAAAGGCATATCCGAATTGTGATCAGGAGCCGCGAAGGAGAAGATGTTAAGACAGCCTGCTTCAAGAATAATTGCCTCCAGCCATATATTTGTCCAGATATTGGCGGCTTGTGGCGCGGGGTTGCTCTTGGGCATCTCTACTGTGATTCTCCCTCAATTCTTTTCGCTGGGGATTCTGATCTCGATTTGTTCAGCCTATGTTGTACTCAAGAGGCCCGAGGTGGCACTCCTGGGAATCTTGGTCACAACATCAAGCATTGTATTTGAAGATTACCTGCCAGTGGTGTCTGTGGGCATTAGCCTGCATATACCGGATATTTTGCTTCTTGGTTTATTGGGGTTAATTGCGGTGCGCTGGATGGTCGAAACACAGTTCAAACTTGTTCGTACCCCGCTGGATGGGTGGCTTTTGCTTTTTTATGGGGTAATGCTATTGTCAGCCTTGATCGCGGTTTTGCAATCATCTGTGGAGGTTGAGCCAGCGAGAAGAGCGATTCGAGTTGTCTCTTATTATTTATCCTTTTTTGTCGTAACCAACCTCATTAGAGAATATCGCCAGTTAAAACTACTGTTGAATGGCCTTCTTGGCCTGGCAATCCTTGTCGCTGCTGCAATGTTTGGGCAGTTTCTGCTGGGGGATTCGGTACAAATTTTGCCGGGGCGTGTGGAGAGTTTGAACACCCAGGGGGTGGCTTACGAAGATATTACCCGCATCCTTCCGCCGGGTGTGTCGATCTTGATTGTTTCCTTTATTACGCTCCTTTGTGTCATGGCTTTTGAAAAACGCAGACCTGCCGGGCTTGCCTTTTTTATTCAATTCAGTTTGCTGGCATCTGCCATTCTGGTAACTTTTCTGCGCAGTTATTGGACGGCATTGATTGTAGCGACCCTTGTCCTTTTCTGGATCGTGGAAAGCAGCGCCCGCCGGAGATTGCTTGGCTGGAGCCTGATTGCTGTTGCATCGACAGCTGTCATTATTCCGCTTCTGTATGGCTATTCTGATTCTCGGGTGAACAGGCTGTTGAACGCCTCATTTGAAAGATTCACCACCGTGATTGATAGCAGCACCTACTCCGGACAGGATGGTTCCTTGAATTGGAGAATGATTGAAAACCAGCATGCCCTTTCCACGATCATTTCAAACCCTCTGATTGGAATTGGCATGGGTGTGAATTACAGACCTTGGGACCCGAGAATCGATGTCATTATCGAAGGCCGCGACTTTCGAGCGTTTATTCACAATGGACATCTCAAGATCATGTTGGATTCGGGGTTGATTGGATATATATGTCTCATGGGCTTGTCGTTCATATTCATGAAGAGGGGATTTAAATACTGGCACAGCATTCCGGATGATAGATTGAAAGCGATTGTGCTGGGCTTTACGCTGTCTCATTTGGTGATCTTGATCGCTGCGTTTGTTAACTCGACTTTTACACAATGGAATTGGGTGCCTGTAATCGGCATGATGATGGGGATCAATGAGGTTGTTTACAGAATGTTTGATCTCGATGGTAACAAGCTTGAGAGAACTTTTTAGCTTTTGAATAAATTTGCAAGGCAACCAGATAGGAGAATGCATGTGCGGTATTGCAGCAGTATGGCAGCGCGATGGACGACCTTGCCGCTCAGCGGATGTTCTGGCAATGCGGGATATCCAGATCCATCGAGGCCCGGACGACGCAGGTATCCATATTGATGGGCCAATTGGTCTGGGACATCGGCGGCTTTCCATTCTGGATCTATCAGCAGCTGGCCACCAACCGATGAGCAATGAAGATGGATCGATTTGGTTGGTGTTTAACGGGGAAATCTATAACTATATTGAACTGGCTTCAACTCTTCGCGAACACGGACATATATTTCGTTCGGCCACTGATAGTGAGGTTATTCTGCATCTTTATGAAGAAGAGGGGCCGCGTTGCTTGCAGTCATTGAATGGTATGTTCGCTTTTGTTCTATGGGATTCACGTACGCAGATAATGTTTGCGGCTCGTGATCGCATCGGCATCAAGCCGCTCTACTACTCCATAACGGATGATCTCTTTGCTTGTGCGTCTGAGGCAAAAGCTGTTCTTGCTCATCCAAACGTACCCACTACTGTTGATTATCAAGGTCTTGCTGATTATTTGTTTGCTGGTTCGCCGCTTGCCCATAAAACACTATTTGAAGGGTTCGACAACTACCGCCTGCCCACATGTTGACCGTGAGCGCTTCTGGCATAACAGTAGCGCGGTATTGGGATGTTGTATATCGTTATCAGAACGGACGCACAAGGGATCAGATCATTGCTGGTGCAAACGACCTTCTTGATGATGCTGTGCGTATCCACTGTCGTAGTGATGCGGCTGTTGGCTGCCATCTTAGCGGCGGACTTGATTCAAGTCTGGTGAGCAGTCTGGCGGTACGCCACCGGGGGAATATAGATGCGTTCTCCATTCGCTTTGGCGAATCTTCATTTTATGACGAGACTGAGTATGCCTGCGCAGTTGCAAAAGCCATTGGTGCCAAGCATCATGTTATCGCACCGGAGTCACAGGATCTCATGGCGCTGCTCGGACCTCTCACCTGGCACCAGGATTTTCCACTTCCCAGCGCTGGGGGATTCTCTTATTTCGCCGTGTCCCGGCTGGCGGCTGATCGTGTGAAAGTAGTATTGACCGGACATGGCGGTGACGAGGTCTTTGGCGGTTATCCGGCACAATTCCAGACTGCGTTTGGAACGACGGAAATGTTCAATCTGTCAAAATTCCCGGCGGCTGAGAAGATGACAGCTTTCCAGCGTTTTGCGCGCCTTGTGAGGCGTCAGGGATTGCCCGGTGTTGTGCGCCGCTTCTTGAAACGCCCCGGTAACCATTCCGATTCGATTGAATCGCGATGGATCGCACTGCATTGCGGCGTCGTTCCATCTCAAAACCCGCTTCTTCATTCGGCGTTGGTGCGTAAGATCGGCGATTACTCACCTGTGAATGATTATCTCCAACCATGGGTGGAAGCCCCCACAGACCAGATATTTGATCGATGCCTGTATCACGACCTGGTTGTCTATCTTCCTCATCTATTAATGAAGGAGGATCGTGCAAGCATGGCGGTATCGCTGGAATCCCGTGTGCCTTTGTTGGATTATCGGATCATAGAGTACATGGCAACATTATTGCCGGAAGATAAGGTGCCCCATCGTGTTCCGAAAGCCATTATGCGTGAAGCAGCAGAGGAATATTTGCCGCCAAACATCATAAGCAGAAATGATAAGACTCCTTTCCCTGTGCCGTTGCGTGAATGGGTTGCCGGGCCGCTTGCCGGGGAGATACGGGCATTGCTGATGTCCGAAGCCTCCATGGATCGCGGCATTTTCGACCCACGAGTTTTAAGCGACCCTTTGCTGTCACCTGGAGAAATGCTTGCCATGTTGAACGTGGAGGTTTGGTTTCGGGTCTTTATCGACCGCGACCCAAACTGGCTGCCTGCCGCACCGGGAGCGGGACGGGCGCCATTTGCGGGCCTTCCATCCCTGCCCGTATGGTAGGGAATGGTTTCATCATTTGATCTGGAATGAAGGATTATTCTTTAAAGGAAGATGGGAATGTCATCAAAGAGCTTTGTGAAAGATCTGGCAGTATATTCACCCTCGCAATTTCTGCCTGCTCTGACTGCTTTTGTCACGACCCCGATCCTGACCAGGTTATTCCTTCCTGCTGAGTACGGTCATTGGGCTGTAGCGGCCAGTATTTCCTCCTTTCTGGTCGCCTTGGCTGTTTCAGGAATGGGAAGCGCTGTGTTGCGCTATTATCCGTCATATAAGGAAAGGTCAGATCTAAAAACTTTTTTGCCACAATCAGCGTTTCCACGGTTATGGTCATAATTGGCGTAACCGGAGTAAGCCTTCTTTTGCTGATTCCGTTGAAGAAATTCCTGCCATCCGCGTTGTATCAGCTTATTCCTCTTATCTTATTGATCTTTATCGCCCAAAGCATTTTTACGGTGTTTATATCGGCGGTCCGTGCTCAGGAATTGGGCGGTTCATTTACAACTTATCAATTATTCGTGAATTATGGAAGTCTCGGGTTTGGACTTTTGCTGGTGCTTGCCTTTGGCCTCAGAATCGATGGGCTCTTGTGGGGGACGTTTCTGGCTTTGATCCTTGTATTGCCCATCCTGATCTCTCGGGTCGTTAGGCTGAATGGCATTCATCCTCAGCATTTTCATTTTGGAGATGCCCTTGAGATATGGCAATACGCCTGGCCGTTGACCTTGGGGAATGTAGCCATGTGGGGATTGCGGGTATCAGACCTCTTTATCATTGGCGCATCCCAGCCAGAACGGGATATTGGGTTGTATACGGTTTCATACAATATCTCTGCCAAGAGTATTGAGCTTTTAGTCACTTTATTTCTCTTGAGTGTATCTCCATTGATTTTTCGTACATGGGAAGTAAATGGCCGGAATGCGACTGAAGATGTATTGACCATGGTCACCCGTACTTACCTGATCCTGTGCCTGCCAGCCGCTGTTGGACTGACCATTCTGGCTCTCCCTTTTGTAATGTTGCTTGCCACCCCGGAATATTACGCAGGATATCGGATCGTTGGGTTCGTGGTCTTTTCCAGTTTCCTGTGGGGTCTGGCCAACATGGCCAATGCAGGCATGGCAATTCAGAAAAAAGCCATCCAGCTTGGCATCAATCAGATCATTGCTGCCGCCATCCATATTGGTTTGCAGCTGTTCCTGGTACCTCGCTTTGGTTATGTGGCTTCTGCAGTTTCCACTTTGATTGGTTATGCCACCCTGCTCACGCTGAACGCGGTATTCTCCCAACCTCATCTGACCTGGCGCTTTCCATTTCGCACATTGATCAATGTTGGAATGGCTTCGATTGCAATGGGTTTGGCCGCATGGGAAACCTACCATTTGTCTGAAGTTGAGAGCCTGCCGTTACCGATATCCATTTTCTTGAGCATTGCAGTTGCGATACCTGTTTATGGGGGCTGTCTATGGTTATTGGATGAAATAAAGGCAGATGAGAAGGATATGTTCCAGCATTTATGGAAAAGAATGACAGGCGGCCAGTATGTTTAATACTGCATCACGTTATACGCGGCGAGTTTGGGAATTGGGCCTCTTGGGCGCATTGCAGCATGCCTGGATGCGTTTTTATCATGAACTTTCATTATGGAGCCAATCTTTTTGGTGGGATTTGATGTCTCGCAAGGGAATGAGTGATGCTGATTTGTTGGCAAACACCACAAGGAAATGGAGTTCGGTGGATGCGCTGCTCGATCATTTGGCCGCCCGCCCATCATCATCTTTTTTGCTGCGACATGAATCGCCGCATGAGACCAACCGACTCCTGCATCGAGATTACCCCGAACATATCTCAGCCATGCTAGCCGCAGCGGATGCCATTTGTCATAATGAACTTTCCTTGCAAGGCCAGGTTTTTCATTTTCCCGGCGGCATTGATTGGAATAGTGATCCTGTGACAGGCCTGCGCTGGCCTCTCTTATATCGAGGTCGTTTCCTTCAATATATGTACTCTGCGAAACGCCCGACAGATATCAGGAAATTCTGGGAACTCAATCGACACCAACATTTTGTCACGCTGGGTATCGCCTATTGGTTGACCGGTGAATCAAAATATGTGCAGGCGTTCAACTCCCAGATCGAAAGCTGGATTCAAAACAATCCTTTACGTCGCGGTGCCAACTGGTGCCTGGGCATAGAGATATCTCTGCGCATGATCGCCTGGACCGTTGCTTTTCAATTCTTTCGAAATTCAGCAGAATTTCGTGAAAAGACTGCTAAAGCTTTTCTGAAGAGTCTATGGCAGCAGGCGGATTTTCTATGCAGTCATTTGCAATCCGCAAGGATGGGCGTTCCAAATAATCAAATGATTGCGGAATTGACAGGCCTAGTGATCGTCGGTACAGCATTCCCTGAATTTCGTGACTCTACTGTGTGGCGTGAAACTGGTTTACGCTTACTTAACGAACAAGCACTGGCACAAATCCATCCAGATGGGGTCAATAAAGAACAGGCAATGGGATATCTCCGTTTCGTCGCTGAGTTGCTGCTTATGGTCGTAGCATACAGCCGTCGGGGCGCTTTACCGAATAATCCCGATTTGGAACATGCGCTCGAAGGGATGTTGGATTATGTGTGCCGCAGCCTAAGCCCGATGGGAACTGTCCCAATGTGGGGTGACTCGGCTTCGGGGCGCGCATTGGGTTTGGGAAAAAATAAAAATTTTTGGGATTTCCGCCCGATCCTTTCAGCGGGCGCGGTCTTGTTTGGCCGACCCGAGTGGAAGTTTGCCGCTGGCCGTTTTGATGAAGAGGCGTTTTGGCTTTTGGGATTCGAAGGCTTGGATTTATGGAATCAACTTGAAGCCTGCCCGCCTGATGGGAATTCACTTGCCTTCACCGATGGAGGTATTTACGTAATTCGCGACTCATGGCTTGCGGATACGGATATGGCGATCCTTCGCGGCGGCATTTATGGGATGGGCGGGGAGGGACACTGTGCCCATTCGCATTGCGATCTGCTCAGTTTCGTTCTATGGGTAAACGGCCAATCTGTGCTTGTAGATTCAGGGACATATACCTATCACGGCCCATGGAGAGATCATTTCCGATTGACGGCTGCTCATAACACGGTCAAGGTGGATGACAGCGAACAGGCACTCGCAGATACTTACTTTAATTGGCGGCAGATCCCCGAAGCGCATTGCGTGAATTGGACTGGGAACCGTATCAAAGCAGCAATGACCTGTGTGGACCATGTTGGATTTACGCGCGATCTTTCTCACCCGCAGCCTGGTACCTGGAATCTGACAGATGAATTCACCGGAAAAGATCCACACAGCCTGGAATGGTTCTTTCATTTTTCTCCCGATCTGGAATTGGAATTGAATGTAGGTGAACACAAACTTACCGTGATCCGCAACGGACAGCCCTTTTTGACCATGCGTTTACCCGAAAATGGACTCCGTTTTCAAGTGAGAGACTCGTGGTATTCGGAACAATATGGCATTAAAAAAAGCAATTATGCATTGTATGCACAGTGGCACGGAATATTGAAAGAAGATGATGGTGTCTGTTTTAACTGGCAATTCCAGCTTGTGGATCAGAAATCCCTGCTGACAGGATAATGATATGTTGCAATCACGTGAAGAGAAAGCCAAAAAGGTGCTCATGGTCGCTCGCGCATTTCCGCCGTTTCTTCCGGTGGGGTATTCGATCCGCGTGATCAAGTTCATTAAATATCTGCCTGCCCTGGGCTGGCAGCCAGTCGTTCTCAGCGTGGATGATCAACAGGAATATGAGACCCTGCCAAAAGTAGGCAGTGAAGCGCTGCTTTCCGAGATCCAGCCAACTGTGAAGATCATTCGCACCATGCCCGGTGAACCATCTCTGCGTTATTTACAGAAGGAAAAAGAATTTGGTGGAAAAAATTTTGCCACACGGCTGCTTGTGAAAATATTCGGTGGCGCCCGTCGTTGGGTATTCAGAAATATTTTCCTGCCAGATCGCATGATCACGTGGCTTCCTTTCGCTGTTGGAAAGGGAAGGCAGGTTGTGAAAGATGAAGGCATTGATGTCATTTTTGCCACATGCCCGCCGCACTCCTCTGCCTTGACGGGTGCGGTACTCAAACTTTTCAGCGGCAAGCCACTCGTTCTCGATTTTCGCGATGATTGGATCGATACACCCTGGCATCTGGCGAAGCCTGCGATGGTTCGCATGATCGAGAAGCTTTTGGAAAAATGGGCCGTGAAGATGGCCGATAAAGTGATTCTGGTCACTGAATGGAGCCGAAAGGCATTTCAGGAACGTTACCCTGCACAGCCTCGCGATAAATTTATTCTTATTTCCAATGGCTGTGACCTTGGCGAGCTGGAAGCATTGAAATCGATTGTGCCGGTCCATCACACTGCCAAATTTACGGTCGTGCATGCGGGGTCACTGAATGTATCTACGGTGTGGGGACGCAGCCCGGCAGGACTCTTTCAGGCGATCCAAAAACTTCTGCGTGAAAACCCGCAGCTGAAAGGCAGCCTTGTCTTCAAATTTGCAGGCGACCTTCCCGACGAATTTCGAAAGCTGGCAGATGAAATGGGATTGACTGATGTGATTCGTGGGCTGGGCCATCTTCCACATGCTGAAGTGCTGCGTATGATCAAATCGGCAGATCTGCTGCTTGCCATGAATTATGAAGGCTGGGCTACGCTGATCCCCGGCAAGATCTATGAATATTGGGCGGTGGGCGGTCCGCCGATCCTTTTGCTTAGCTGCCCCGGCGCCGCTGCTGACTTTGTCTGTGAGCATGCCCTCGGGATTGCCGTGGAGCCCTACGATGCAGATGGGATTCAGCAAGCCATTTTGCAGGTGTATCGCCAAAGCAAAACATCCTCACCTTTGCGGATCAAACCCGATGGCGTTGAAGCCTTTGACCGCAAGACCCTGACCCATCAGCTTGCCCAGGTGCTTTTCACAGTGTCATAAATCGAGACCCTATGCGAATTCTGATGATCGCCAACTACCTGCCCTATCCACAAACTTCCGGTGGACGGATTCGCATTTACAACCTCCTGCGCCGTGTTGCGTGTCGACATGAGGTGTCACTCGCTGCGTTTTTGGAATCCGCAGGGGATGTGGAAGGAATAGCGCATTTGCAGCAATTCTGCGCAAAGGTGGAGACAGCCAATTTCAGCCAGCGCAGTCGCTTGGCAAAAGTCCCTGGCCTGTTGCGATATGCCCTCGAAGGGAAGCCCCCGGAACTCATGCTTCTGCATTCCGAAGAACTCAAGTGCAAGATCAACCAGCTTTGCTCCGAAATGGATTTCGATATTGTGCAGATCGAATCGGTCATGGGGCTGTACCTGGATATGCTTCCGCGCGGCAAACGCTTTAAGAGTGTTGAGATGTTCCAAAACTTTACGTCTCAACAATTTGAACGGGTCTCAAATGTCGAACAGCGTTGGGATAGAAAATTGAGAACGCGGATCAATGCCCTCACCATGGGATATTGGGAACCTCGTTACGCATCGAAATTCGACCGCTGTACGGTTGTATCTGAAATGGATCGGCAATTGTTACAGCGGTCCAATCCGCGCCTGAAAGTGGATGTAATTCCCAATGGCGTGGATGTTGAAAAATATCAGCCGTTGCCTTTGCCATCCGAAAAGGCAATTCCAGCACTTTTGTTCATCGGTCATATGGGTTACCCGCCTTGTGTGGATGCCGTGCTTTATTTTTGCAGTGAGGTCCTTCCGCTCATTCGCCAGCGCGTGAACAATGCCGAATTTTGGATCGTTGGCCGTGATCCTCGCCCCGAGGTCATTGCGCTTGATCGCGACGATGTGCATGTCACAGGCCAGGTGGACGAAGTGATTCCGTATTATCAGCGATGTCCCATTTGTGTTGTACCCCTGCGCGCTGGCGGCGGCACGCGCTTGAAGATACTGGAAGCCATGGCGCTTGGCCGCCCTGTTGTTTCAACCAGCATTGGTTGTGAAGGTCTCAATGTGATCGATGGCAAACATCTTTTGATCGCCGATACCCCTGCTCAATTTGCCGAGAAAACAATACGCCTGCTTCAAGACCGCCAACTCTACCATCATCTTGTCATCAATGGGCGCGAACTGGTTGAGTCTTGTTATGGCTGGGATCAGATCGCCAACAAGTTGATGACTGTGTATGACGAAATGACGGAGGACGAAAGATGAACGTCATCCCGGTCAGCGTCATTGTTTGCACATATAACCGCGCGGCATTTCTGCCGAACGTGATCAGCCAGCTTTGTGCTCAGGATTATCCGAAGGATTCGTTTGAGATCATCATAGTGGATAACCGCTCAAGTGACGATACTCCGCAAACGGTTCAACGCTTCATTCCAACCTGTGGGTTGACTCTGCGCTACGTGAGAGAGGATCGCCCCGGAGTGACGAACGCCCGCAACTGCGGCGCTGCGGAAGCCCGTTATCCGTATCTCGCTTATCTTGATGACGATTGCAGTGTCGGCGTGGATTGGCTGTCTCAGCTTGTATCAGGCTTCGGGTTGGCCGAGCAGGTGTCGGTTGTGGCTGGACGCGTCGCTTTGGATTATGACGGTCAAAAGGTTCCATCCTGGTTGGGGTCAAAATCAGAACGTTGGCTGGCAGATTTCAACTTCCCCGGTTCACAGCCGCGCCTGTTGGAAAATCCAGTGTATGTTTGCGAAGGGAATATGGCGATCACGCACGAAGCGTGGCGGGCGGTGGGTGGTTTTTTGGGAATGGATCAGTTTAGCAGCCCGCACGTGGCTTCACAGGAAATTGTGTATTTGCTCGAACAGGTGAAGCGGCGGGGCGGGAAAGTGGCTTTCATTCCTGCTGCAGTGGCTCATCATCACACGGCCATTCCGACCCAGGGACGAATGTTGATGCGTGCTTACTGGCACGGCGTTTCCGATGGGACTCTGGATTATTTGCTCAGGCGTTTTTCGCGCGTGTCAGCGATCTTTCGTTCTGCTCTTGATGCAGCAGCCATGTTTGTCTTTTTATTTTTGTCTTTCTTTTCTTTGCTTGTCTTCAATAAAGCAGACTCCATGTATCACCTGCTGCGCGCTGCCGCCCGACTTGGCAGGGTGTTGAGCGGGTTGCGTTTGGCTGGCGATTGGCGGCGCGCACGGTTGTGGTTGTTAACTCATGCAGTTCGGTTTTGATGAAATGGAAGATCAATTGGTAAGCGTTGTGATCCTGACCTGGGAACGTAAGGAGGATGTCCTTGCGGCGGTTCGATCTGTCTATGCTCAGGATTATAAAAATGTCGAGGTCATCGTCGTGGACAATGCATCCACAGATGGAACGGTAACTGCGCTGCGTTCCGCTTTTCCAGCGGTCAAGATCATCGTTCAGGAGCGTAATGTCGGCGCGGCGGCGGGGCGTAACCCCGGGATTGCCGCTGCCACTGGCGGGATCATTTTCCTTTTGGATAGCGATGCATCCCTGGGGAAAGACACCCTGAAGAATGTCGTGAGCCGATTTCAAAGCGCACCTAAAGCGGGTGCCATCACCTGCAAAATTCTCAATGCCACCACCTGTGAAATTGACCCTGCCACCTGGATATTTACGGAAAAAGATAAGGCAGATCAGGATGTGGAGTTTTCAAGTTTCAGCCTTTGCGAGTGCGGTACTGCATTCCGCAAAGAGGTTCTTGATGGGACTGGTCCTTTTTGGGATTTGCTATTTTTCGGCAGGGAAGGGGAGGAGTTGGGCTTGCGGGTTTTGAAGGCAGGTTATCAGATATTGTATTCCCCTCACTCAGTTGTCCATCATCGGGCGTCGCCGCTAAAACGCGTGACAGGCGGCAACTGGGAATACTATAACCTCAGGAATTGTTTGTATATCTACCTGATTCATTATCCCTGGTGGATGCTGGCAGGTTTTGTTCCTCTAAAGCTCGGTACGTCATTCCTGCGAGGGTTAAGGCGCGGTTATCTGCGCCAGATATTTCGGGCTCTGGCAGATGTTGGGCGGCAGTTTCCCATTCTCCTTAAAAAGAGAAACCCGATGACCACTGACACCGCGCGTCACTATTTGAAACTTCAGCGTGAACATGGGGTCTTGAGTTGGAATCTGACCTCCTGGCTGAAATATAAAACCTAAACTTTTTGGGAAGCAAATAATTCGGAGATCGAATGATATCCATTAAACCAGGTCAAAGATATGCGGATGTGTTTTTCGTCCTGATCCTCTTGATCATCTTTGGTTTTTCATCCCTGCTTTTTTTGGATCGATTCCCAAAGACCTGGATGGATGAAGCCTGGGATTCAACGACCGCTTACACATTTCAACTGGATGGGACCTTCCGCAACACTTCTCTGGTTGACCCTGCATTCGGGAATCAAGATGTCCACTTTTTGCAGCCGAGGATCTTCTCCAATGTGGTCATGGCTCCCTTCTTTGCATGGCTAGGAGTTGGTAATTTTCAAGGGCGGCTGGCCTCGGTATTTGTGGGCGCTCTCGCAGTTGTCGGGATCTATCTTTTGGCACGCAAGATGGGCGGCCCGATATTTGCCTCTGTCTGCGGCCTGCTTTTGATCTTCGATAACCTGTTTTTTGTCGTTACCAGAACGATCCGCCCAGAAATTTATGTGACCACGATCTCGATCTGGGCTTTGTATTTTATTTTGGGCGGGGAGAACTCATTCTGGAAGTTGTTTACTGGCGGGGTGTTGCTTGGTATTTCCTTATACACCCATCCGAATTCCTTTTTGGTCTTGACCGCGGTTTTTATTGCGGCTCTGTCTCAAGTGAAAATAAAACAATATGGAAAGATTCTCTTTCCCGTGATATTGGGAGTTATCCTCGGATTTCTTCCCTATGCATATTATGTCTGGGATCAGGACGGTGCCAATCAATTCCGTGACTTCTGGCTTCAAATTCAGCACAGGGCTGAAATGCTGAAAGACCCTGGTGCGTTCTTCTCCGGGGCGCTGACCGCTGAGCTGGAAAGATATGGCTCCTATATATTTTTCCCGTACCGTTTGCTGATTTTTCTTATCCAGTTCCTTGCTGTTGGATATGCATTCTACAAATGGACAGATGGGCTTAACAGAGCCATGTTGATCTTTATTTTTGTTCATGTCTTGCTGTTCCCGATCCTGATCAGCGCCAAAACATCGCGTTACTTAACTGTATTGATGCCTGTTGTGATCATTCTTGTGGTGCGGATGGTTTGGGAGATGGCTGGCTGGCCATACGATATCAATTTATCCGGGATGTCTGCCTCCATTATGAAGTTAAACCGATCTGTACTGATTCCTGTTGCGTTGATACTGGTTCTTTTTGCCAACCAGGTAGGCGGGGATGTCTGGGCGGTGTGGAAATCTCGCGATTGCTCCTTTGCCCCGTTTATTTCCCAACTGCGCCTGCTTATCCCATCAGGCGCAAAGGTGTGGGGCCCCATGACATTTTGGTTCGGCTTTTACGACCACCCATACCGCACACAATGGACCGTGAACACGGAAGAAGAGATGAACGATTTTCAACCTGAATATGTAATTCTTTACGACAATGTCGAGATATGGGCCAATCAAACGGGTGTTACCAAACGGCTGGATCCCAATTATGAAAAAATGGAAGCCATCCGCAATTTATTGGTTCAGCTTGCAAAGAGCAGAGGTGTTGTTGCTGGCTCGGTCCCAAACAGTTGTTATGGGAATATCGAAGTCTTCAAATTGACGTGGAAGTAGTGCGTTTTGATCTCGCAAAGGAGCATGGCTTTGAATGAAAAGTTGAACATCCTGATGGTTACACATCATCGTCGATTTAAGTCACGACCCAGGTCACATGCCATGGCAAAGCATTTGGTTCAAAGAGGGCACAAGGTTACGCTGATCGTTATTGCAGACCAGCGCAGGTTTGGCATTGTCAATTCGGAATGGGATGGCGTGCAGGTGATCGAAACCCCTGATCTTTTGTGGGGACAATTGCGCTCGGGTTGGGATCCGTGGGACTTGCTTAATCGGATCTTATATTTGAGTCACAATCACGAGCACTTTGACCTGATCCATTGTTTTGAAACCCGCCCGGCGACAATTTACCCAGCCCTGCTTTACAGCCGACGTCACGATATTCCGCTTGTCACCGATTGGAATGATTGGTGGGGGCGCGGCGGGCTTATCGACGAGGTTCGCCCAGCGTGGTATCGACTCCTATTCGGTACTGTTGAGACTTACTATGAAGAAGCGTTCCGCACACAAGGCGCAGGCCTCACCGTAATATCTTCGGCGTTGGGCAGGCGTGCCGAAGGCTTGGGGGTAAGTCCTGAGCGGATTCTGCATTTGCCCAGCGGTACCTTCCCCGAAATTTTCCGTCCGCGTGAGAAGATGATTTGTCGTGAACGCTTTGGCCTGCCCTTGTCAACACCTGTCATCGGCTTTTCCAGTTTGGATTCCCACCTGGATCTGGGTGTTGTTTTGCGAGCCCTGTCCATCGTAGCCAGACAATACCCGAATGTAAAACTTATTATCACAGGTAAGCCTTCCAATGCGGTCGTTGAACTTGTCAGAACTTATGGCGTGGAGAGCAATGTTCATTTGACCGGCTATTTGCAGGATGAAGAACTTCCCTGGGCGTTGAGTTGCGCAGACTTATTCGTCCTGCCCCTTGCCGATAAAGTTTACAACGTTGGACGCTGGCCCAACAAGATATGCGATTATATGAGTCTTGGAAGACCCACCGTTTCGAATCCTGTTGGAGATATCAAGGGCCTTTTCGAAGATCACAAGATCGGAGTTCTTGCCAGTTGGGATCCTATCGATTTTTCTGAAAAGATACTGTACCTGCTCAAAAACCCTGAGATCGCCTTTAGGCTGGGTGACAATGCCAGAGATGCCGCCGTCACAGTATATGACTGGAAACTACTGGTCTGTCGCCTTGAAGAATTTTATACAACATTGCTTAATGTCCGCTCGCCTTCCCTGATGGAGATATGATGTCCAAAGGATCATCGTCTTCTGTTTATGAAGTGCAAAAGTTTTCCTGGATTTGGATCGTCCTTGTGCTTATGCTGGGCACGCTTCTGAGACTCTACGATCTGGGCACTGAGAGTTACTGGTCTGATGAAATGTACACAGTTTATGAGGTTCAACAAACCATTCCTCAGGTTATTGAATCAGGCAGATTGGACCAGCCGCCGGGGTATTACATTCCGTTTCATTTTTGGGTGCAGATTTTTGGACTGAGCGAAACAGGTACGCGTTCATTCTCAACGTTGGCTGGTGTTGCCTCGATCTTCATTCTCTACCTTGTGGGAAAGGAATTGTTTGGTCGCGAGGTTGGCCTGCTCAGCGCCTTCCTGATGTCGATTTCCGAGTTCCAGATCTATTACTCCCAGACGGCCCGCTTCTACAGTCTTTTTGAATTCACAACACTGCTTTCATTCCTTTTTTTCATTCTATCTCTCCGCAGAAAGCAATATCTCTATTTTATTCTTAACGGAGCGGCGAGCATCTTCATGGTTTATAGCAATGTGTTCGGGCTGTTTGTTCTTGCGGCGCAGAATTTGTTCTTCTTCCTGTATTGGAAAAAATATAAGGAGATGACGGTCGCCTGGCTGGCATGTCAGGCATTGATCGTGCTTGCCATGGCACCGTATTTTTATCCGCTGTTGTTTGGCGCGAGTGGTATGGAGGATGCAGCCGTCTTAAACATCGGGAACATCCCACCGCCATCCCTGCTTCATCCGTTTTATGCGATGTATCGTTTTCTCCTGCCTTTTCGCCGTGAAAGCGGCTGGGACCTTGTCTTTGTAAGTTATGCAATAGCTGGCACGTTGCTGCTGGCAGGTACTTGGTTCTATGCCAGCCGACAGGGAAAAAGCAGCTGGATTGATTCAGCCAGAGGGTCACTCTCCAGTCTTGGTGATGTGACCGAACTTTCGGAAAAACTGACCCTGCTTGGCTTTTGGCTGCTGTTCCCCATTCTGCTGCCGTTCATTGTTTCCATTTTGATGATCCCGATCTACAAGGTTTATTACACCATCAACGCTGCCCCCGCTTTGTATCTATTGCTGGCGTTGATCATGGTCCATGCGCGTAAAGCAGTGCCGTTACTGGTCTCGTTGGGAACAGTGACAATCATGATCGTGCCTGGGCTGGTCTACTTCTATGTGACTGATTTCAACCCGCAAGTTAGGGATGCTGCGAAGTATGTCTATGAATCTCCTGATTCCGGTGATCTTATCGTATACGTCCCTGATGGTGATTTTGGGTTTCAAAATGACATCGAACAAAGATTGTTCGAATGGTATTACGAAGGTGCTCTTCCGGGGTGCAGCATGGTTGGCTGGCTCAAGGATGACGTTTCGATTTCAGGAGCATTGACTCAATGCATCGCGGGTCATGACCGTTTTTGGGTGGTCATTCCTGATAGTCAGACTGAATCTTCCATTCGTTATAAATCGTTTTTTCTAGATCCTGGCCAAGGTGCCATGCAATTGATAAAGGAAGAAAAATTTATCGGGCTTTCAACGTACTTGTTCGAATTAAAAAAATGAGAATCGCAAGGACTTGAAAATGAATTTGCAGAAGAAACATGATGTGATCGAATATGTAAACGCCCCCGGTGTTTTTCAGCGCCAGCTTTGGGTTGATTGGATGAAAGGCATCGCCCTGATATGGATTTTTATTAACCATGCGGTTGAGGCTGTTTTTGGCGGCCCATATCTTGGAAACCCCGGTTCCTGGTGGCCTCCGCTGCAAGAGCGGATTGCCCAATGGATTCCTCTGGATGGTTATGGTGTATGGACTATTCCAGTAAATATCTGGCGATATATCGGCTGGCTGGGAGATCAGGGAGTTAGTCTGTTTCTTGTGGTGAGCGGTTTTGGCCTGACTTGGGGGGTTCTTTCCAAATACAAGGATTCGTTCCCTGTTGACCAATTCTATAAACAGCGTTTGTTCCGCATATTTCCTTTATGGTGGGGCGTTCATATTTTCTTTCTTGTTGCAAGTTATGTGACTGACATAAAGGGATTGGACATGAGTCTGGGCGATCCCAATTTTTATCTCAGCCTGGTTGGTTTTCGTGCGTCCCCCGGCACCTTCTTCTATTTCGCTCCCGCCTGGTGGTATATCGGGCTGCTCATCCAGCTTTACCTGGTCTACCCAATACTTTTGGAAGCCCTTAAACGGATGGGAGCCTTTCAGTTTTTGTTGTTTGGCTCTCTTGCCGCATTTATTGTTCGCGCGGGTGTCATATTCTTTGAGTTCAAAGTCAGTTCGCTTTTGTATGGTGCATTTTTTATCACTCGATTGCCTGAATTTGCTTTTGGGATGGCCTTTGCCTGGTGCCTTCGGAATAACGCCCAACAGGTATACGACTTGATGTCTTCCCGTTGGACAATGTTCATATCCATCGGGTTATATATTTCTGGAACGCTTCTCTCTATCACCTGGGCTGGGATGACCGTTGCACCTTTTATGGTGGGAGTCGGAATCTTTGGCATCCTGTACGGGATATTAGGTAATAAAAAAGAGACTTCTTCCCCTATTGCAGGCGTTTTTACCTGGGTAGGCAGGCATTCATATTCCCTTTATTTGGTACACCATCCGATTCTGGCAATTTTAGTGCCGATCCATGCCTTGGGAGGCACACTTCTTTCGATCCTTGGTTCAATCATTGGTGCCATAGGTTTGGAGAAAATTGTGAATAGGATCGTTGAGCCGCTAACTGCACGACTCAAAAAGTACGATCTGAAAAAGCTGGTGAAATGGACAGCGATGGCGGCAGTTGTCATGTCCATTTGTGCCTTGGGCTTTGAGTTGGCGATACAACGATTCGATCCGCAGGAAGTTATCGTGTGGGGGGAGCAGCCATCTTTGGCTCCTCATGATGATTTTGGCTGGTACTTAAAGCCAAATCAAACCACGCATCTGCGATGGGAATCCTATGATTACTATGTTAAATCCAATGAACTGGGCTTTCCGGGTCCTTCCTATCCCGAGCAAAAAGCTCCCGGCACGATACGCATAATGACTTTTGGAGATGCCTTCACAAGCGCAGAGGGCGTTGACACAGACCAGGCATGGCCCCGCCTGCTTGAATCGGTTTTGATGACACGTTTGCCGAACCGCAAAATTGAGGTCATGGATTTTGCGATTACCGGGTACGGCCCAAATCAATATGCGGAAGTGGCGCAGACTTATATGCCCAAATACCATCCGGATATCGTTATCGTTGGTTTTTACATGAACGATTATCTTGATGTGCTTCAACGTAATGACGATTTCCGGGCACAGATTGGGTTTGGGAAACCATCTGCCACCAGTTGGTATGCAACTCTTCGCCTTTCGCATACCCGCCATTTTTTGCATAAAAGATTTGATGAAATAATGAATCTATTGCGGGAAAAACCCGACCTGGGAGGATATTACAGTGGAGCGGAATTCCTTCTTCGCGAGCAGAAGAAATCGGATGCCGCCGGGCAAAGCGGCGTTGCCGAACGATTTGCTCAAATCAAGGCTATGGCTGATGCGATGGGCGCACGGATGATTGTTTTTATGATCCCGGTACCGGTTCAGGTTTGCGGCCCTGAAGATATTGCGTATTACCCGACAGGGTATGACCTGTCTGATGAATCCATGTTTGATCTGGATAAACCGCAGAGGTGGACGCAGGAAATTGCCAGTGAATTGGATATTGAAACCTATGATTTACGAACGCCGCTTCAATCTGCGCCTGAATGTCCCTATTACCGTAACAACCTTCATTGGACAGTAGGCGGGCATGAGCTTGTGGCCGATTTCATGGCGGAAACATTAATTAAAGACAAAATTCTATCTATGGAGGAGTAAAAGTTGTTGAGAATTATATTGGCTTCCGATTGTATAGTGGCAAGACAAAATATAGAAAGGAGGAACTATGACAAACGATAACGTAAGTATTCACCCCACTGCGGAGGTATCTCCGAAGGCTCAGATCGGCGCGGGGACTCGCATCTGGCATTTGGTTCAGATTCGCGAGGGCGTCCATATTGGCAGGAATTGTATTGTCGGCAAGGATGTGTATGTTGATTTCGATGTGAAGATCGGCGACAACGTGAAGATCCAGAATGGCAGCCTGGTTTATCACGGTGTTACTTTGGAGGACGGTGTGTTCGTCGGCCCACAGGTTTGTTTGACGAATGACCGCAATCCGCGCGCGATCACCCCGGACGGTCAGCTAAAGGGAAATGATGATTGGGTTGTTGGACCCATTCTCGTTAAGTATGGCGCGTCGCTCGGGGCTTGTTCGGTCATCCTGCCGAACGTCACCATCGGCCGTTTTGCGCTGATTGCCGCTGGTGCAGTTGTCACCCGCAATGTGCCCGATCATGGACTTGTTGTGGGCAATCCTGCGCGCCTGACGGGTTACGTCTGCGGCTGTGGCAGAAAAATGGAAAAGAAGGAAGCAGGGTATCACTGCCCGATATGTCATTGGGACTTTACACCACAGGAGAGTTAACATGATTAACATCGCGAAACCTTTGATCGGAAAAGAAGAACAGGATGCGATCCTTGAAGTGATCAATTCAGGAATGATGGTTCAGGGAGCGCGGGTGCGGGAATTTGAGTCTCGTTTTGCGCAGATGTGCGGCGCGGAACATGCGATTGCAACCTCCTCTGGAACGACCGCTTTGCACATTGCGCTGTTGGCGCATGAGATCGGCACGGGGGATGAAGTGATCACTTCGCCGTTCAGTTTTATCGCATCGGCGAATTGTGCGCTGTATGTTGGCGCGCGTCCGATCTTTGCGGATATCGAGCCAGATTACTTCACCATTGATCCCATCCAAATTAGAAAGCGCATTACTCCGCGTACGAAAGCCATTCTGCCCGTTCACCTGTATGGTCAGGCCTGTGATATGGACGCGATCCTTGAGATCGCGCACGAACATAAGCTGGCGATCATCGAGGATGCCTGTCAGGCGCATGGCGCCACATACAAGGGACGTCCCGTCGGTTCGTTTGGCACGGCTTGCTATTCACTGTATGCCACCAAGAACATCACCACCATCGAAGGCGGCATGATCGTGACCAATGATGCGCAGGTGGCGGAACGGGCACGATTGCTTAGAAATCACGGCAGTCCGCGTACGTATGAGCATGTCTCGCTTGGTTACAACATGCGCACCACCGACCTTGCGGCTGCGATCGGACTCGTGCAGCTTGAAAAGCTCAGGCAGTGGAATGATATTCGCCGCGAAAACGCCGCCTATCTCAGTGAGCATCTGGCGAAAATACCGGGCGTGGTTGTGCCAAAGGTGCGCGAAGGCTGCGAACATATCTTCCACCAATACACCATCCGCATCCCGGACCGTGACGCGTCTGCCCAAAAACTGCGGGATGGGGGGGTGGGAGTTGGCATTCACTACCCGACGCCCATTCATCAACAGCCGCTTTACAAAGGGCTTGGCTACCATGACTCTTTGCCCATCGCTGAGACAGCCAGCCGCGAAGTGCTTTCTCTGCCGGTGCATCCCTCACTTACGAAAGACGATCTCGATTGCATTATCGAGACCGTGGCAAAGGTCTTGAACTATGAAACTATCCTTGATCGTCCCATGCTTTAACGAAGCCGAGAACGTGCCGAAGCTCCATGATGAGCTGCTGTCGGTCATTCAATCCATGCTTGAGCGTGGACGGATGAACGCCGACGAGACTCTCGAATCAGTTGAGATGATCTTTGTAGATGACGGCAGCAGTGATGGCACGCGTGCCCGGTTGAAAGAACGATTTTGTGATGTGAAGATTCCCGGGCTGAGTTTTCATTTCCTCAGGCACGAGGTCAACGCGGGTTTGGGAGCGGCGATCCGCACGGGGTTATCCCAGGCCAGTGGTGAGATCCTGATGACCGTGGACAGTGACGGGACCTATCAATTTTCGGAGATCCCCGCCCTGTTGAATTGCCTGACTTCCGGGGTCGATATTGTCACAGCATCGCCGTACCATCCGCAGGGGGGCGTGATCGGTGTTCCGGAGTATCGTCTGCTTTTTAGCAAAGGCTCTTCGATGTTGTATCGAATCCTCGTTGACCGAAGTGTCTACACCTATACCTGCCTGTTCCGCGCCTATCGCGCGCGGGTGGTGCGTGAGGTGAGCTTTGATTCGAACGATTTTCTCGGCGGCACGGAATTGCTGGTCAAAGCCATGCTGAGAGGTTTTCATGCGGTTGATTTTCCATCGGTGCTGCACAAGCGCATGTACGGCGTTTCAAAGGCGCGCATTGCCCGTACCGTTCGTTCGCATCTGAAATTTATGGGATGGGTCTTGCTGCAACGCATGCGCATGACGTTGCACATGCAGGCACAGGGAACGGCTTAAATGATGGACACGATGAACAGGCATTCTGTGAAAGAGGCGATGGGTATGCAAACTGCCATTCTGTATATTTTGGTCAGCGTGTTTTTTAGCACGGTGGGCCAGCTTTTGCTCAAAGGCGGCATGAATAAACTTGGCTCGGTCACCTTGAGCTTGAATGGGCTGATCCCGACCTTGTGGCGTATGGCCATCAACCCCGGCGTTTTCTTTGGGCTGGCGCTGTATCTGGTCGGGACGATCTTCTGGCTGGCGGCCCTTTCCCGTGTAGACCTCAGTTATGCATATCCATTCGCCAGTTTGAGTTACGTGGTCATGCTGCTGGCTTCGTGGATGATGTTCGACGAAAAGATCACCCTCGCCAGAATTGCTGGGACTATCTTCATTTGTATCGGTGTCCTTGTGATCTATCGAAGCTGACTCACCCGTGCCTGATTCTGTTTCGAAGGAATGGATCAGCCAGAAAGAACAACCATGAAGATCGTATCCGTTGTTGGAGCACGCCCCGAATTCATTCAAGCCATGCCTGTCAGCCGGGCGATCAGTGATTCGCATCAGGAAATTCTGGTGCACACCGGCCAGCATTACGACTACAAAATGTCACAGCAGTTCTTTGACGAGCTTGAGATTCCCACGCCACATTACAACCTCGGCGTGGGATCTGGTTCGCAGGCGCGCCAGACCGCTGAGATGATGGTGAACATGGAGGATGTGCTGCTCAAGGAATCACCCGATTATGTGATCGTGCGCGGCGATACCAATTCCACACTGGCCGCTGCTTTGATTGCCAGCAAGCTGGGTATTCCCTTTGCTCATATCGAAGCCGGGGAACGCAGTTTCAACCGCCGCATGCCCGAAGAAATTAATCGCATCGTTGTGGATGCTTTGGCGGATCGTCATTTTTGTGTCAGCCATGCGGCAGTGCGAAATTTACACGCGGAAGGGATTCGAGACAGCGTTTTTCAAGTGGGTGACGTGATGTTGGATGCCTTGCTCTTTGCCCGTCCGCTGGCCCGCACGAAATCAGCGGTGCTTGCGCGGCTTGGAATTCAGCCTCAAAAATATGCGCTGGCCACCATTCACCGTGCGGCCAACACCGATGACCCGCTGCGCTTGAAGTCTATTCTTTCAGCGTTGGACCAAACAGGTGAAACCATCATCCTGCCGATGCATCCACGGACTCGCAAGGCGCTTGAAGCACTCGACCTCCAATTGGCTGATTCCCTGCGAATTATTGACCCGGTCGGTTATTTTGACATGCTTACTCTGGAAGAGAACGCACGCCTGATCGCCACCGACTCGGGCGGTGTGCAGCGCGAGGCATATTACATGGGCATTCCATGCCTCACCCTGCGTGATGAAACTGAGTGGGTGGGCACTGTGGATGTCGGTTGGAACAAACTGGTCGGCGCTGAGCAGCAGGCCATTCTCGAAAACTGGTTCAGCTTTTCGCCTCCAGCAGAGCATCCCTTCATTTACGGAGATGGCACAGCCGCGCAGTTGATCGCTGGAATTCTCAACAACGTCCCGAACGATTAATGGAAGGAAGGTTCACATGAAGGTTGGAATCATTGGCGGTGGAATCATGGGGGTCTGCCTCGGCTATTACCTGTCAGAGCGGGGCGCCGAAGTTGAGATATTCGAAGCCTCTTCCACGATCGGCGGGCTGGCTGGTTCCATCACCCTCGAAGACGGAACCAGGGTCGACCGTTTCTATCATGCTCTTCTTTCCAGCGACAGTCATTTGAGCGGGTTATGCAACCAGCTTGGAATTGCCGATCAACTGCGCTTCAACGAAACACGCATGGGTTTCTTTTATCGCGGCCGCATCCATTCCATGAACAACGTCCTTGAGTTTCTGCGTTTTCCGCCGCTTGGCTGGATCGACCGTTTCCGTCTCGGTCTCACCGTGCTGTATGCCCAATTCGTCAAAGACTGGCACAAGCTCGAAAGCATCAGTGTCGAGAAATGGCTGCTGGCACTGAGCGGCAAGGGTACTTATAAAAACATCTGGCTGCCCATGCTGAAAGCCAAATTCGACGGCGGTTTTGAGAACACTCCTGCCACTTACATTTGGTCGCGCCTTGTGCGAATGAAGTCCACGCGCAGTGGAGCCAACCAAAAGGAACAGTGCGGACATTTGATCGGCGGTTACATGACATTGATCGAAGCGATGACCGCCCGCATCTTGACAACGGGAGGCCTGATCCACCTTCGAAAACCTGTCAGCCGCGTTGACATTGAAGACGGCAGGGCTGTGAAGATCATTACTGGAAATGAATCGCATCGCTTTGATGTCATCGTTTCCACGATCCAGCCGCCCGTCTTTCAACGCATGCTGCCGAATGCCCCGCTTGATTATCGTGAACTGCTTGGAGGCACCCAGTATCTCGGCATTGTCTGTCCGTTGTTGGTTTTGGATCGTCCCCTCAGCGGCTACTGGACCCTCAACCTGACCGATGACAGCCTGCCTTTTACAGGCATCATCGAGACCACATCCTATATCGATCCGCAATATGTGGGCGGACATCATTTGGTGTATCTGCCGAAGTACACCGCGCCTGGCAGCCGCTATCAGGATTTGTGTGATGAGGAGATCAAAGCCCAATGGCTGAGTCATCTTGAGACGATGTTCCCCAGCTTTCAGCGTAGTTGGATCCGTGATTTTCAAGTCCATCGCGAGCGGTATGTGGAGCCCTTGCATGTTTTGAATGGCACGCATCTGATTCCGTCCATCCAGACTCCCATTGAGAATTTGTATCTGGTGTCGAATGCCCAGATATATCCCGCGCTGACCAATGTTGAATCGATCAGCCGCAAGGCGCAGGAAGTTGCCGCGCTGATCCTGAACCCGTAAGGAGGACGTATGCAAACCAATTCAAAACCCTCTGCCAGTCTTTCGCTTGATCTCGATAACCTGTGGTCTTATATGAAGACACACGGCGATGCAGGCTGGGAAAGCTTCCCTTCGTATCTGGATGTGGTGGTGCCGCGCGTTTTGAAATTCCTGAAGGAGCGCAATTTGCAGATCACCTTCTTCGTCGTTGGGCAGGATGCCGCGTTGGAAAAGAATCGCGCCGCGCTAAAATCCCTGACCGAGGCGGGACATGAGATCGGCAATCATTCCTTTAATCATGAGCCATGGCTGCAAAAATACACCATGGAACAAGTTGAAGCGGAGATCGCCCAGGCGGAAGGGGTTATCGAAAAGGTGACCGGGCAAAAGCCGATCGGTTTTCGCGGACCAGGTTTCAGCGTGTCTGACTCGGTCATCGCGATTTTGAATCGCAGGGGATATCTGTATGACGCATCCACCCTGCCAACCTATATTGGTCCGCTGGCACGGTTGTACTATTTTATGACCGCGAAACTCAAAGACGAAGAAATGAGCAAACGCGATAATCTGTTCGGTTCGGTCAAGGATGGGTTTCGTCCGATCCGCGCGCATTTCTGGCGGAGCGAAGATGGGGTTGAGCAAAAGATCATTGAGATCCCGGTCACGACCATGCCGATCTTCAAGATCCCGATCCATGTCAGCTACATCATTTATATCGCCACCTACTCCCCGGCGTTGGCGATGCTCTATTTCAGGATGGCCTTGTGGTTGTGCCGCATTACAGGCACGCAGCCATCCCTGCTTTTGCACCCGCTGGATTTTTTAGGTTGCGACGATATCAAGGAGCTTGCCTTTTTCCCCGCGATGAATCTTTCTCAGGATAAAAAACTCAAACTGGTCGATGAAGTGCTGCATTTATATGCGAGCCATTTCAACGTGATGCCCATGCAAAAACATGCCAATGCGATCAGGGTGTCTTTGTAAAGCAGGGATGTCTTGATGTTATGGCTGCGGAAATTCGTAGGCGCCGATATCGTATTCGGCTCCCTGTGGCCGCAGGATGCCTTCAAAGTCATAACCATTCAGCAGGCCAAGGTTGAAGCCTGCATTGATGAGCGGGGAGTTTTCCATTAAGTGAAAGTCTAAATTTTGCAGATCTGCAAAACCGAAATCACCCTCGCTGACGTTGTGGTCGGCGATCAATTCCGCGGAGAGGGGAGGGCAAGTCCCATTGTTGGCGTTGTAATGGCAGATGCTTCCGTTAGGGCGCGTCCAGCCTGAAAGGGCGTTGTTGCGTATGATGGTGTTTTCCGCGATCAGCGGGTAAATGCGGATCCCATCTGCAAATCCGTGGATCGTGTTGTTATAGACCTGATTGCCATATGAGAGGCAGTTGCGCGGGGTAAAGTAGTATTGATAATCAGGGTGAGCAGGGTCGTTAGGCGGGGAGCAGCGCCTGCGGAGGACCATTCTCTTCATCACATGGCCAGCCGACCATGTCGTCGTATGAAAATATCCCGATCCCCCAGCCTTCTGCGGTGGAGTTTTTATTTGCATGAATCACATTGTTTTGGATGAGGTTGTTGTCCCCGCCCTGAAGATTGATTCCTGAAAACACATCGAAGATATGATTGCCTTCGACGATATTCATGTCTGCCAGGTCCCATTCAAAGAGGATGCCTGAACAGTCTGCCTGACTGTTCAGGCGGCTCAGAATGTTACCACGGACGATGTTGTGATCGCCAAGAATGTTGAGCATCTGACAACCAAATGGGGTGTATAGCTCATCGCTGACCTTATATATCTCGTTGTTCTCGATCACGTTCTCATCGCCGTTGAACTGCATCCCTGATTCGCGGTAATAGTTGTAGAACTCGATTATCGTGAACATACCAGTGGTCGGTGCTGTGTTCCTCAACCCCGCCCCAGTTGTTTTTTAGCGTGAAAATACCGCTGGAGGTTTCGATGAAATCCACCCCGGCCACCTCCCAATGATCGCAATCCGAGGCCACGATCCCCGCGGACTGTTCACCCTCCATTCCCTGCATGACGATTCCTTTTTGGCTTTCAACCCCGCTGGCAAGACGGCGCGGAGTTACATCCGTTCCGATAATTCTGATGTGATCTGCCTTGGGCGTTTGCCAATCTGGCGGATTTTGCGGATTGATCGAACAGGTGAATATGGGGCGGTCATTGGGTTCCGTGGCAAGCATTTTGAAAACCGCCTGCTCGCCCGGGTAATTGGTCAATGTGATCGGTTGGGACGCTGTGCCAGAGTTCTCAAAGTGCCATCCATTCTTGATGCCTTCGTATTCGCCTCCGCGCACGTAGATCAGGTCGCCTGCTTTTGCAACCTCAACCACCTGTTGGATCGTCTGCCATGGCTGGTCCAAGGAACCAGATTGTGAATCGGAACCGCGCGTTCCATCCACATAGTAAATGTTTTCAGGTGTGAAGGTCGGTGTCACCGATGAAATGACAAGCGGTGTGGATGTGTGGGTGGGGACAGGCGGCGTTTGGGTTGGCGTAGGTTTGCCGCATGCCGAAAGGATACATACCCCTATCAATATCACGACCCGTACTGGTGTCATAACAGACTCCTATGGATGTCACCCTGATTTTATCGTCGCAGATTATTCTTTTATTTTACCCCCAACCTTTTCGTTTATGATTGTGTATACCTGATATGGGCGCGAAAAAAGACAAGGAAGCTGGAATTATTGCCGCAGCAACAAAGCAAATTATGAGGTGTGGCCGCCTGTTTTGTCCGCTTTTTGAGGATTTTGCGTTTAATACTGTAGAGTTTCCTTTGCAAAGGGTATCGAATGTCAAATCAAAACATGGGTCGAAAAGATGCGCCTCCCAATTTGGGAGATGCGCTGATACAGGATGCACAGCACGGCGAACCTGCTGCGCTGGCGGCGATTTATGACGCGTACGCGCTCCGCATCCACCGTTACTTTTACAGCCGCGTGGAGAATTCTGCCGATGCCGAAGACCTTGCCGCGCAGACCTTCCTTAGTGTCATTGAGGCTTTGCCGCGCTATCAGCACCGTGGTCAATTCACGGCGTGGATCTTTCAAGTCGCTCGAAGCAAGGCAATGGATTTTTTCCGCCGAAACCACTCAACGGTCCAGCATGATGCGGAGGTAATGGGCGGCGCTTTCGATGACACACTGGAACAGGTCATTCAAGGTCAGGATGTCGAACGACTGCGTCACCTCATCCGCTTTCTGGATGACGACGAGCGCGAATTGCTGCGTCTGCGTTTTGTGGTCGAACTCTCGTATGTTGAGATCGCCGAACTGCTTGGACGAAAAGAAGATGCCGTCAGAAAATCTGTGAACCGCACGCTCGAACGGTTGCACCTGCTGATGGAGGCCAAACATGTCTAAGCCCAATAATTACCCGCCCGAATTCGAAACACAGGTGCGGCAGGCGATGGAAGTGCCCGAACCAAAATCCGAAACACTGGACGCCCTGCGCGAACAGTTCATCGCCCGCGGAATTTCCTCGCTCAAAGCGGACCGTCAGCCTGATCCTGCTCCCAATCCTTTTCGACCCGAAAAGGAATCGAACAAAATGAATCGCAAACTATTTCGCTTTTCCCCGCGCCTTGCATGGGGCGTGGCCCTGCTCATTCTCGCAAGCCTGCTTGTGATTGCATTCTCCTCACCGAATGTGGTGACCGCCCTGCGCCGCCTGCTCGGGTATGTCCCCGGTGTGGGCGTGGTGGAGCAAAGCCCATCCCTGCGCATGTTGTCCGAACCCGTCACCGTGACTCGCGAAAGCGTGACTCTCACCATCGATCAGGCTGTTCTGACCAATGAAAAGACAGTTGTCGTGTATTCCTACGTGACACCTTTGTATGATTCTGATGAAGGCTTTTATATGGAAGGCTCAACTCGCAACCCTGCGCTGGTTTTGCCCGATGGCACCCGACTCGAAATAATAACCGGACGTCAGGTGAGTACGATGGATTGTTCAGAATGTGGTGACATCCGCTATGCGATGGAATTTGCGCCCATCCCCGCTGATGTTAATGAGGCGACCCTTGAAATCCCCAGCCTGGTTGGGATTTATAACGGCCTGACCCCCTTGGACTGGGTCATTGATCTGAAATTTGCGCCCGCCGACCCATCCACCATCATCCCTGTCATCGAATACCAACCCACAGCGACACCGGTCAGTGTGACGAGTGCCTCGACAACACCGATCCCCGAAACCTATGGTGCAACCCTTGTGCTTGATAAATCCGCGTCACTTCCTGATGGATATATTCTGTATGGCAACATCACATGGACCGACCCCATCATCCCACCGTATGGATTGAATGCCACGCTGGCAGGCATCAAGGATGCGAATGGAAATGACATCCCCTTCGAGTATGCCGATGAGGAAGCATACCCAAAGCAGGGAGAATTACGCGGATATTGGGCGTATAAGATACCGCAGATGAATTTCTCTGCACCGCTGACTTTATCTTTCGCGGTGAATGCATGGGTGACTTTGATGGATTCCCCCTCGTTCACTTTCGACCCGGGGCCGAATCCGCAATTGGGGCAGAAATGGGAGATCAATCAGGATGTGGTGGTTATGGATGAAGTTGTCCATGTCCTCTCTGCGGAACAGGCAGGGATAGAGGAAGGATTTTTCATGTTCACCATGCAATCTGATTCGAACATCGTCGGCGCAAACATCATTGACCTCCAGCATCCGCCCATGGGTGGCGGCGGTGGCGGGGGAGGTGTGCCTGTCGTCAATCTGCCTTTCTTTGTTGGTTTTGGCTATCAAGTCCCCGTTCCCACTGGGCCGCTCACAATGACCTTCCAATCGGTGAATGTGCTTCTTCCGGGTGATTGGTCAGTCACCTGGTCGCCTGCTGCGCCGTAAAGTCGGCTATTTACCTTCATCCAATTTGATCAACCCGATCCGCATGGCGGCAAGAACTGCCTGCGCGCGATTGGGTTGTTTCATTTTTTCGAGGATATTCTTGGCATGGCTGCGGACCGTCTCTTCGCTCACGTTCAATTGCCCTGCGATCTGTTTGTAGGTGTTCGGCGATGCCATCCATTCGAGGATCTCGATTTCGCGCGGTGTCAGCGAAATGGAAGGCGCATGATGCGGTTGTATTCGTCCAAGCACTTTCTTCATCACATCAGGATGAAGATATGCCTCACCATGCACCACCGCATGAATGGCACGCACCAATTCACCAGGCTCGATGTTCTTCAACACATAGCCTTCGATCCCCGCCGCAACCAGGTCGAAAACACGGTCGTCCACTTCGGTGCCTGTCAGCATCATCACTTTGATTTTTGGATTTGATTTCCGCAGCGCGAGCGCCATCTCCTGACCGTCCATTTCGGGCATGACCAGATCAACGAGGACGATATCTGGATTTAGATTCTTCGCCGCCTCCAGGCCGATTCGTCCATTTTCCGCTTCGCCTACGACCTCTAAATCTGATTCCAGACGAAGGACCATCGCCAACCCTTTGCGGACCACGGCATGGTCATCTACGATGAGGATGCGAATCGACTCAGGCATGGTGATGGTGTCCGTTGTTGGGGAGTTGAATCATGATACGCGCGCCTGCGTTCGGTTGGGAGTTGATTTCACAGTCACCCCCCATGGCGCGGGCGCGTTCCTGAATTCCATGCAAACCGAAATGCTCGCGATTCTGACTGCGCGAGAGCGCAATAGATGGGTCAAATCCTTTGCCTTCGTCTGAAACCACGAGATAAACTTCATCATCGGTGACGGTCAGGCATAATCTTGCTGATTGGGCACCCGAATGACGCGCGGAATTTGCCAGCGCTTCCTGCGCCATGCGATAAACAGTCCGCCGCATGCCTGAAGATAGGGAATTGAAGTCGCCGTGGTTGTTGAAGATAATGCTGAATGTGCGCGGGCGGCAGCAGCCGCTGACGTAGTTCGTCAGGTCTGCCATGAAGAGTTCGATATTCAAGGCGGAAGGCCATAGATCAAAGATCGAGCGGCGGACTTCGTCGTGGGCAGTGTTAGCGAGGGAGCGTAGGTCGATCAATTCCTTTTTTACGTCATCAGCTTGTTGCGGCAGCATGGTGATGCAGGCATCGAGGGAATAAACAATGCCGAAGAGCGATTGCGCAACCGTGTCGTGAATATCGCGGGCAATGCGGTTGCGCTCGGTTTCGACGGCGAGGCGTCGGGCACGGTCAATGCATAAGATGGTGGTACCAAGCGCCAGGGCGGCTTGATTCGCGACCGTCATCAGTGTGGATTCCTTCTCTTTGGTGAGTCCAGATTCTTCGACAAGCAAAATGCCGACGGGGTGTTCCCTCAAATAAAGCGGCATGACGAACCATTGATTTTGAGCGAGCCAGTTGTTAAGTTGGGGGTCTTGAATAAGGGTTCGGCCTTCGGTGACGAAGCTGCTGCGGTTAAGCAAAGCCTTGATGACTTCGCCGTTTTCCGATTTGAGGGAAAGCGCTTTGGTTTGCGGAAAAGAATCTTCGCGGGGATAGACGAGCCAGCCGCCGATTTCTTCATGCGTTGGGTCTACCATGGCGACAACAGCCTTTGAAAAGCCGAGGTCGGTCACGACTGCGCCAAGCACACGCTCCTGCACTGAAATTAGATCAGGTGCGGCTTGCAGCAAGACCGTGAGGTCGTGAATGATCTCCAGCTGGCGGTGTGCCGCGGAAAGTTCGTCCGTGGCCTGATTGACAGATTTGAGCAATGTAGACGGATACGCAAAGAGAAGGGGGAGAAGCCAGATGCCCGAGAGTTGTGTCGCCATCACGATGGCATCGGATGGTGTCTGTGGATTGTAGGTGTTCGCAAAAATAAATAAAGGCGTAAAGAGCAGCGATGCTGTCAATGCTCCGCGCACCTGAAAAAAGAATGCGCCCGCCAACAATGGGCTGAGCGCATAAAGATAATACGGGCTGTGCGAACCTCCGCTGATTGCAAGGATGAACGCGGAGAATAGCAGGTCAATGCTGAGAAAGATGGGCTTTTCGATCACCATTCTGTTCAGTGGGCGGTTGAAAAGAGCCACAATTCCATTGATGGCTAATGCAAGCGCAAGCACCCATAGCGGATGGATCAATGCGTTCGTATTCCCCAGCATTAACAGGGCGGGTATCAAGGATACCCAGCGAAAGATGACAAGGAATATAAAAACACGGTTCGACCGAAAAATCGATTCGACTCTTGTAATCATAAAAGTTGTAAAATTGATTATATCCGAATTGGCTGTCTCCCCCGTGCGGGGGAGACAAAATCCCTTGTGTGCGGGATGGCGGTTTGTCGGTCAATTCATTATGATTTATGAGTTCCAAAGGAGGCACAAATGACAGATGTAATTAAGGAAGATCAGGTATTGGATTGCTCTGGAATGCTTTGCCCCATGCCAGTGGTGAAGACTTCGAAGGCAATGAAGGAATTGCAATCGGGGCAGATTTTGAAGATGGTCGCGACCGATCCCGGTGCGCCCCCGGATATGGAAGCATGGAGCCGCCAGACTGGCAATGAGTTGCTGCGTTCCATGACCGAAGGTGGCAAGTTCATCTTTTATCTGCGCAAGAAATAGCCTTCATTCAAAAATATCAATAGAGGTACTTATGTCAAAATCTGATCCGAATGCCCCGAAAAGACTTGCCCTTATTGCAAGCAAGGGAACATTGGACTGGGCCTACCCTCCGTTCATTCTTGCCAGTGCGGCTGCTGCGATGGGTTGGGAAGTGGCAATTTTCTTTACCTTTTACGGGTTGACTCTGCTTAAGCCCGAACTTACAGCGGCTGTTTCCCCGCTTGGTAACCCTGCCATGCCGATGAAAATGCCCTTTGGCCCCGAAGGATTTCAAAATATCAACTGGCCCATGCCTAATTTGCTTATGGCAAATGTCCCTGGTTTTGAAAGCGTGGCAACTGGTTTGATGAAACAAACCTTCAAAAACAAAGGTGTTGCTTCCATTGAGGAACTGCGCGAGGCATGTGTGGATATGGATGTCCGCATGATCGGCTGCCAGATGACAATGGATGTCTTCGGCTTCAAGCGCGAAGATTTCATCAAAGAATGCGAG
The DNA here is from genome assembly GCF_016705895.1 of Candidatus Villigracilis affinis. NCBI lineage: Bacteria > Bacillati > Chloroflexota > Anaerolineae > Anaerolineales > Candidatus Villigracilaceae > Candidatus Villigracilis > Candidatus Villigracilis affinis. The sequence goes on from NZ_JADJKT010000030.1 coordinate 39,862, forward strand.
ATCGGCGGTGCCGCGACTTTCCTTGAGTACGCAGCAGACGCGGATGTGCAATTGTTCATCTAGGAATTTCTTGTAGGTCACGCATTCAGCGTGACCTATATTAATAAGGAGAGCATGATGGATAAACTTTCCATTCAGACGGAAACAAAAGGAAGCGTTGTAGTTGTCACGATTAGCGGCAGGATCGATTCTGAGACCGCGCCGATGTTGGACGCCGATTTGACCAAAATCATAAGCGGAAATTCAAACCTTGTTTTGGACCTCACAGGTGTGGAGTATATGTCATCGGCGGGGATTCGTGCGGTTGTGAAGGCATCGCAGGCTGTGGAAAAAAGCGGGGGCGCTGTTAAATTAGCCTCTGTGCCTGAGTCTGTTCAATCTCTTTTATACACCGTTGGTTTAAATCAAAAGATTAATACTTATTCAACTGCCAGCGAAGCAGTTGCGAGTTTCTAAATATCAAAGTAGAGGAGAGGGCAGCATGAGCGTTTGGAAGACGAACGACCCGGATACTAAAAAGATTTTGTACGTGCAAACTCACGGGGAAAAAGATCCAGAGCGTACCGCTACGCCGTTCTTTTTGGCGACTGCGGGAGCCGCGATGGATAACGAAGTCTGTATTTATTTCACGATGAACGGTCCGCAGTGTGTGGCGAAGGGAAACGGCGACACGATCATCATTCCGCGCAAGGGCGGCGGCGGCAAGGAATTGAAATTCTTCATCGAACAGGCGCAGGAAATCGGTGTGCGCTTTCTCGTCTGCCAACCTTCGCTCGACCTGCACGGCTACACCATGGACGATATGATCGAAGGCGTCGAAATGATCGGCGGCGCAGCGTTCAACGATATGGCGTGCGATGCCGATGCAGTGATCGGCTTTTAGATTTTAGAGAGTAGAGAATAGGGAGTAGTCAAGAAGCTCTTAATTATCTATTTTCTTTTTCAGGAGGCAGGATGCCTACCACTTCAGAAAACTGGAATCCCGGCAAGGCTGTAGATCGTCACCCCGAAGCGACATACGAGGAAAAGGAACGCCTTTTTCTCGAGGTCAAAAACGATACGCGCTACGAAGATTTCCTGTATGGATGCTACGAATGCGGGATTTGCGTTTCAGCATGCCCTTCGGCGCGCTTCTATGACTTTAGTCCGCGTGTGATCGCGCAGGCCATGGCGCGTGAAGATGTCGAACGCATTTATGACATCATCACCGAAGATATTTGGAATTGCGCGCAATGCTTTTCGTGTGTGCGTTGTCCGCGCCAAAATAACCCCGGGGGCTTGGTTACTATTTTGCGCGAAGTTTCTCTCAAGAACGGTTTGCAAGAATCAAAAGACGCGCTGCAAGGGTACAGCCGCGTTATTTACAAGGTCATGCTCAAAGGCAATCAGGTTTCGCCCGATATGCTCCAACCTGACTTCTTCCCCGATTGGGGTCCGTGGGTGCAGAACTTCTCGCAAAACATGCAGGTCTGGCGCAAAGCCATTCCCATGGACTCCATCCGCGGTGTCACCGACGCAGCCTGGCGCACAGATCGCAAGACACTGCTCGAACTTTATACGATCTGGTTTGAGTCTGGCAATATGGACATCATCAAAGAGCTGGATGAAAGTTTATACGACCTGTTGACCGATGTGATGAACGAAGAATTGGAAGAAGGATAAGAGAAAAGGATGAATTCAGAAGGATGAAAAGAAGAAAGACGAAAGAAACGCTTCATCCCGACCTTTGACTTTGACCTTCGACACTTTATTGGTTCCACTCTGAGAAATGGAGAACCCGATGACCGAATTAACCACCGTTGAACAGATCCTTGAACGAAAATCACATCCCGTTGTGCGTGACGCGTCCATTGCGCCAACCGACGATATGCATGACCGCTTATTGGAACTTGAAGCCAAAGGCGAGATCATTCTGCAAAGAATGACGGGCGATGTTGTAGAGTTCCCAACCAAATACGGGCGCATGAAGAAGATTCCCATTGAACATACATGGCATCACAAATCCTGCGGTCACTGCGGACATATCCCAGGCTACGCTTCGTCCATTCTCTGGCTGCATCGCCAATTCAATCTGGATTACGTCGACCCCACCGATCAAACCTCCTGCACAGGCTGGAACTATTACGCCTCGGGCGCATCCAATGCGGTTGGACAAGCCGCAGTCATGTCTCGCAATTTCGCCGCCGCCTATGAAACGGGATACTTCCCGATGATCCATTGCGGCACGTCATTCGGACATTACAAGGAAATCCGCGAACAACTTGTGCATCACAAAGACTTGCGCGATGAAGTTCGCCGCATTCTCGATAAGATGGGCAAACCGCTTGTCATCCCTGAAGAGATTGTCCATTACAGCGAATGGGTCTACGCCATGCGCGATAGATTCAAGGAACGTCAACTCGTGGACATGAGCGCCATCACAGCAACGGTTCATCCTGCCTGCCATTACTACAAGATCGTCGCCGAAGACGCCATCTACGATCCCGAAATCTACGGCGGACAGCGCACCGCGGTTGTGACCGCCCTGCTCGAAAAACTCGGCGTCAACGTCGCGGACTATTCCACCTGGTTCGATTGCTGCGGATTTGGTTTCCGCCATGTGCTGGTTCAGCGCGACTTCACCCGTTCGTATGCGGTGCTTCGCAAGATCGAGACCATGATCAACGAAGCCAACCCCGATCTAACCGTCACCCACGATACAGGCTGCGTGACCACACTCGATAAAAGTCAATTCGCCGCGAAAGCGCATGACCGCAAAGTGGGTGTCCCCGTTTTGTCTGATGCGCAAGTCGCCGCGTTGGCAATGGGAGCGCATCCCTTCCGCGTGGTGCAATTCCACTGGCACTCGACCGATTGGCGTCCATTCCTTGAGAAACTTAACATCCCCTGGCAAAAATATTGGGACGAGTTCCAGGGCGACCTCGACCAGATCCGCGCTGGTACAAAATCTGGTATCACCTGGCAGGATGCGGATACGCCAATAAAACTACAATCAATATAGTCGCAAGTCGGTTGACGTTTGACACCTGAAACTTGACACTTGACACAGGAGAACCACAAATGACATCTGGAAAAGTATTGATCATCGGCGGCGGACCTTCGGGGCTTGAAGCCGCGCGCTGTGTGGCGGAACTGGGCGGGGAAGCCATACTCATTGAAAAGCGCGAACGTCTCGGCGGCACACCTGACCGCGAGAATTACGCCAAGCTGACCCACCACTGGCGCGACGCGTCTGAAGCGATGGCGGATATGGCGGCGGCTGTCACCAGCAACAAAAATGTGGAAGTGAAGTATCAAGCCGAAGTGAAGTCAATGTCTGGGAGCGCTGGCAACTTCACCGTTGAGATTGAAGCGAACGGCGCAGCCGAATCCCTCAATGTGGGTGCGGTCATCATCGCCACGGGCTTCCAGCATTTCGATCCGGGTCGCGCGACGCAATACTACAACTATTATTCGTTTCCCGATGTCATCACGTTGACCGATCTCGAAAAGATGTTGAAGGAACACAACGTGGTGCGCCCGTCGAACGGCGAAGCGCCGAAGAAGATCGCATTCATTCAATGCGTGGGCTCGCGCGATAGGCAAATTGGAAATGAATATTGTTCGAAAGTTTGCTGCGGCATTGCGAGCAAACAGGCGATCGAATTGCGTCAGCAACTTCCCGATTCAAAAGTGATGATCTTTTACATCGACATGCGCATGTATGGTTATTGGGAAAATGAAATTTACTGGCCCGCGCAGGAAAAATATAAAGTCAATTATGTGAAGGGCGTTGTCAGCGAAGTGCTGCAAAAGGGCGACAAACTTTTAATGCGCGGTGAAGATACAACCATGAGCCGCCCGATGGAAGTGACGATGGATATGGTCGTGCTTTCGGTCGGCATGGAGCCCAGCGCAGGCACGCGCGCGATCTCGCAACTGCTTGGCGTCAAACAAAATCAATACGGCTTCATCGAAGCGGGCGGCGCGGGCGGTCTTGATCCCGTTGCAACATCGCAAGAAGGTATCTTCGTTGCGGGCGCCGCATCTGGTCCTGCCGATCTCGATGACTCGATTGCCAAAGCAGGTCTCGCTGCCGCGCGCGCGCTCGCATCCGTCCGCAAGGTGATGGCGTAACCGACTCTTATGCAGCCACAGCGACAGAGTCACATCGTCAAACAGCGAACGGGACCCGATGATCCCATTCTGCATGAGACCTTGCAGGAAGCGCTCGCGCAAGTTTCTGCACAGGATGTGATTTCCATCGCTGACGAATTATCTGCGCGACATGAACGCATCTTTCTTAATCTGAAAACTGATTCTGCTTCGTTGAAATCTTCCTTCGCTGACGTCGCTTCCGCAGTCACGCACACGCGCGCGAATGCAAAAGTTCTAACCAATTATTTTGCTCATGGTGACTTCAAGATCTTTGATGATCTGTTGAACGGCGAAGACCCAACACCCGTGCGAGTTGCAAAGTTCGTTCAAAAGTTGGACGCGCTCGATACAAGACTCGCAGTGGAACTCGCGTCTGGACTTTTATACAACACATCACCCAAAGACAACTGGCTGTGGACTCGCTGGCTATGGGACCCAACTACGGGAACGGGCATTCTTCCATTATTAGCAGGCAGCACGCACAACCTGCTCGCAGATAATCTCGCAGACGGATACGCCCGCGTGGGTTTGGTCACCGCCATGAATATGAAGTTCGCCGAAGGCACAGGCTTGTGGACGGATGAGTTGATAGCCAATGAAAAACGCGCGCAATTCGCCAACAGCGCTTTTCTGGCATGTGCCTACAATGTATATCTTTACGGCACAACCAGTTGGAGATTAAGCCGAGAGTTTAATAATTTACTTCCTTCTCTGCCGAATATGGCAAGGAAGCTGCTTGGGTTGAAGAAAATAAAAGAAGAAAACAAACCGACGTTTGAAGACGGGGCATTAGCCCCATAAAGCAATGACAGAATAAGCACAAGGAGACCATAATTTATGGCTGGTCCGATCAAAGCAAAGTATGTAGAAAAAGAACATGCCGTAGTGGACGGCGTGGATATTTCGGGTCACTGGAACCGCATGTTCGAACAGCGGGTGATCACCGAGTACACGCCCGAACTGATCGAGAAAATTGCAGACCTGCCGAACGCGGAATCATTTGCGAATTGTTATCAGTGCGCCAAGTGCGTCGCCGTCTGCCCTGTGGATGTGGTCGGGAATTACGGTCCGCGCAAGTTGTATCGCTATGCCCAAACAGGCATGGACTTGACCGAAGCGCCCGAACTGTGGCTTTGCACCACCTGTGCCAACTGTCTGCGCGTGTGCCCCAAAGAAGTGAACATGGTCAAGATCATGCCCGCCGCACGCGAGCAGGCGATTCTTGATGGCAAGTTCGTTCCAGCGGAATTACAGCAGGCATTCGAGAACACCGCCAAGAGCGGCAACCCGCTCGGTCAGCCTCAGCGCAAACGTGACGCGTGGATCCAGTCCGCGGGCGTGCCTGTGCCGATCATCAAAGATTTGGGTCGCAAAGTGAGCGTGCTTTGGTATGTCGGTTCGTATCCTTCGTATCATCCACGCGGCATTGACGCGGCGGCTGCGGCGGCGCGAATCTTCAACGCGCTCGGCATTGACTTCGCCATTCTCGGCAAGGAAGAAAAAGACGACGCCGACTCCCAGCGCCTGGCTGGTGAGAAGGGTCTGTTCGAGATGATGACCGAGCAAAACATCGAGACCTTCAATAAATATGAATGGGACGAGATGGTTGTCACAGGTCCGCATGAGTTGAACGCGTTCAAGAACGTGTACCCGAAGTATGGCTTTGAACGCCCCGTCGTTCACTACAGCACCTTCCTTGCGCGTTACCTTGACCAACTCAAGCCGCTGCTCAAGCACTCCGTCAATAAGAAGATCACCTATCACGATCCCTGCTATCTCGGACGTCACAACGGCGAATACGAAGCACCGCGCAAACTGCTCGAAGCCATCCCTGGCGTGGAGTTGGTTGAAATGCAGCGCAACCGCGAGAACGGTTATTGCTGCGGCGGTGGCGGCGGCGGCATGTGGATGGACTCGTTCACCGCCAAGCACACCACCATGCGCCTCTCCGAAAAACGCGCGATGGAAGCCGCGTCCACGGGCGCGAACGTGCTGGCAGTGGCTTGCCCATTCGAAGTCTCGCGCTTCACGGATGCGGTCAAGTCCACGGGCAATGAGCATGTGGATGTGTTGGATATTTTGGAGTTGTTGGATAGGTCAATGCGTGGTGAGCAGTAGGATCAAGGAAATGGTTTTTACTCATTACGTAATACGTATTGCGTGATGAGTAAAACGTAAAAAGCGCAATAGGAGATTTCTGAATGAACATCGTAGTAGCAATAAAACATATCCCCAGCATTGCCGATGACCTGCCCGTCAAAGGCAATAACGTGGATTTTGACTCGGTGGATTTCGTGCTCAACGAATTCGATGAGCAATCCATTGAGCAGGCTGTACTGGTGAAGGAAGCCGTCGGTGGGACGGTGACCGTGGTCGGGGTGGATATGATCGGGGAGTTGGACGCGGTGCTCCATCTGGCGCTTGCCAAAGGTGCGGATAAAGCCGTCAAGATCACAGGGGATGACCCCGCCGCGGATTCGCACATGCAGGCAAAATGGCTGGCAGAAGCGATCAAAGGCATGTCGCCGAATATCGTCTTCGCGGGGGTGCAGGCTTCGAATGATTTGGATGGTCAGATCGGGCCGATGATCGCGGCCTATCTTGATATGCCATACATTGGCGGAGTCAGTTCTGTGGAAGTTGTGGGCGGCTCAGCCACGATTAATAAAGAATTTGCAGGCGGCGTCGGTGCAAAATATTCTGTCAGTTTGCCGATGGTGGTCGGTGTGCAGGCGTCCGTCAAACCTCCGCGTTATGCGCCTATGAGCAAAGTGAGACAAGTGGCGCAGACGGCAACGATTGACAAGGTTTCGCCGTCAGGTGACGCGGGTTCGGGATTGACCTTCAAGAAAATGGCTCCGCCCGTGGTGACGGGTCATGCCGAGATGATCGAAGGTTCGTCGAAGGAAGTGGCGAAGAAGATCGTGGAATTGTTGAAGAGCAAGGGATTGGCATAGCCAGACGATGGACAACGGACGATAGACGATGGAAGTTCATGGCCAATCGTCAATGGCTATGGTCTTTTGAGGAGAAAACATGAGCAATGACATATTCGTAATCACCGAACACATGGATGGAAAATTTTCCGATGTGTCGTTTGAAATGGTTGGAAAAGCCAAAGAGTTGGCGTCTGCTTTGGGTGGGCAAGCCGTTGCGGTCGTAGTTGGAGGCGGGGTTTCGTCCAATGTATTCGCGTCTGATTCCACGATCCATGTGGATGACGCGGCGTTGTCGAACTTCAATCCTGAAGCGTATGGCAAAGTGATTGAAGCGCTGGTCAAGGAAAAATCTCCGCGGCTGGTGATGTTCGGCTGGACAGCCACTGGCATGGATCTGGCGGCATGGCTTTCAGCAAAACTCGGCGTGCCATGCGCGGCGTATGTGAAAAATATCGGCGCGGATTTGACGATGAGTTGTCAGGCGTACGGCGGCAAGATGAGCGCGGACGTTTCACCCGAAGGCGATATGGCAATTGCGGCTTGCCTCGCAGGCTCGTTCCCCGTGGAAGCGGGACAAGGCTCGACCGCTGCAACGACGATGGCGTCACCTATTGATCTGGGTTCGTTGAAAGTGAAATTTGTGGAAGCCATCAAACCTGCTGGCGGCGATGTGGATATCACCTCGCAAGTCAAACTGGTTTCCATCGGACGCGGTATCGGCGGCAAGGAAAATGTGGAACTCGCCGAAGAACTCGCAGGAAAGATCGGCGCAACGGTATCCTGCTCCCGCCCCGTGGTGGACGCGGGTTGGCTGCCGCGCACTCGTCAGGTTGGCAAGTCGGGTTTGAAGGTCAAGCCGAAGTTGTATCTCATGCTCGGTATCTCTGGCGCGCCTGAACATCTCGAAGGCATGAAGAGCGCCGAGTTGATCATCGCGATCAACACCGATAAGAAAGCGCCGATCTTCAACGTGGCGCATTACGGTGCGACTGCGGATCTGTTTGAAGTTGCGGAAGCAATGCTGGAGTTGTTGTAATCCGTCATTGCGAGGCGGTGCTCTCGGGACCAGAAGCAAAAAGATTTAATTGTTTTCTTGGCGAACAAGCGCGGCTTCGCGGTTCAAAACAGTTTTCGGGAGGGTACGTTGCTCACAACGATTGAAAAAATCATCTTCATTGTGCTGGCAATTACGGCGGCGGGGTTCACATTTCATGGGTTCAAGACCATCATCGACTCGATTCGCAAGGGACGACCTGCGCCTGAGTTGAAGAACATTCCTGCGAGTTTGCTCAACGCAGGCGTGAAGGTTCTGTTCCAGCAGACGATCTTCAAAGCGCGCAAAGTTCTTAGCGCGATTCACATGGGACTGTTCTTCGGTCTCATCACGTATGCTGTCGTCAACCTTGTGGACGTACTCGAAGGACTCGTCCCAGGCTTCGACTTGGTCTATGGCGGCAAGCACATCCCCAACGCGCCGACGGGATTGGTCAACACGTTCAATCTCATCGCCGATGTGATGAGCATGTTCCTGTTGATTGCCATCACGGTCTTTTTGGTGCGCCGCTTCATCGTCAAAGATAAGGCGCTCACCTTCCGCGAGAACGTGCTGCTGAATCCGAAAGTCAAAGCGGGCGGGCAGGCGCGAGACTCGCTCACCGTGGGCGTGTTCGTCATCATGCATGTTGTCGCGCATGTGCTCAGTCAAGCCTATCGCCTCACCGAAGGCGCTGACCCGTTCATGCCCATCGCAAGTTTTCTCAATTCCATTTTTGGCGCGTCTGAAACAGGCGTGCATGTCGCGTGGTGGATCAGTCTCGGCTGGGTGATGTTCATCATTCCCTATCTTTCGCGCAGCAAGCACACGCACTTTTTCATGTCGCCTGTCAATCTCGGTTTGGCGAAACAAAATCCGCGCGGTCAACTCGACCCTGCGATTCCGCTCAAGGTCATCGAAGGTCAAAAGTACGACCCTGGCGCGAAGGTCATTTACGATCTCGCCTGGACGCGCGTGATGGACGCCTACGCCTGCGTGCAATGCAATCGCTGTCAGGATGTCTGCCCTGCGAATTTTCACGGGCGACCGCTCTCCCCTTCGGCATTGGAAGTGAACAAGCGTTATCTTCTCAAGGAAGCGACTTTCGGCTCTCACCCCTGAGAAGTTGCTGCTTCCGCTTACTGAGACAGTCATCTCCCCTGAAGCCGTTTGGTCTTGCACAACCTGCTATGCCTGTGTCCGCGTGTGTCCTGTCGGCAATGAACCGATGGCAGACATCGTGGACATCCGCCGCCGCATGTTGATCGACGGCTACGAAATTGACAGCGGCGTGCAGAACGCGCTTCAATCTCTCGCCACCAACGGCAACTGGATGAGCAAAGGCAAACGTCTGCGCGGACGCTGGGCGAAGGAAATGGAATTCCCCGTCAAGAACGCGACCGAAGAACCCGTTGAACATCTCTGGTTTGTCGGTGATACCGCTTCCTTCGATGAACGCGTCATCCCGAACACCAAAATGGTGGCGCGGCTCTTCAATCAAGGCGGCTTGGACTTCGGCATTATGTACCAGAACGAATCCAATTCTGGTAACGACGTCCGCCGCGTGGGTGAAGAAGGTCTGTTCGAGCAACTCGTCGAGCAGAACATGGCGGCGTTTGGCAAAGCGCAGTTCAAGCAGATCGTCACCACCGACCCGCACTCGTTCAACACGCTCAAGAACGAGTATCCGCAATTTGGCGGGACGTTTGAAGTGAAGCATTACACCGTGACGTTGCTCAAGTTAATTGAAGAAGGCAAACTCACGGTCAAGAATAAGTTATCGAATTACAAAGTCACCTTCCACGACCCGTGCTATCTCGGACGCTACAACGGCGGATTCACCGCTCCGCGCAAGTTGCTTGAACTGCTCGGCGTGGAATTTGTCGAAATGCCGCGCAACTGCGAGAACTCGTTCTGCTGCGGCGCAGGCGGCGGTCAGATCTGGATGGGCAAGGTTGCGCCTGGGGAACGTCCTGCCGAGAACCGAATCAAAGAAGCGTTGACCACCTTCGGCGAAGGCGCAAACGCGAAGACCCAACTCTTCATCGTCACCTGTCCCAAAGACATGATCATGTACTCCGACGCGGTCAAGACCACTGGCAACGAAGGCAAGATCGAAGTCCGCGACATCATTCAGTTGGTGGCGGAAGCCGTCGGTGTGGAAATGCCGCTCGAAGCAGAAGCAGTTGCGGCTTAAGAAAGAAGCGATGTTCACGTGTCCGTATTGTGAGTTTAGCGGTAAGAGGTCAGAAGTCCATAATCATCTGGCTGATAATCATGGTGATACATTGGGCGTGCGCGTGGATGAATTTACGGGTCATACGTTTTTCATTGTGACTTGCCCTGTTTGTAAAGATAGTTATGAGCAGGTGACGAAGAAGGCAAGAAATGATCCGAGTTTTGTGAAAGAATATGAACATGAAATTCGTTTGGTCGTGTTTGATATGTTGCTGTATCACATGCAAGGCGAACATCAATTAGGAGAATAAAATGGCAACAGTTCGTGGATGTAACATTCCTGAAAATCTCTACTACTGGGTGGAGAAACACGCCTGGGCATTGCCCATGGACGATGGCACGGTGAAAATTGGAATCACCGATGTGGCGCAGAATTTGGCGAAGGGCATTGTCAACGCCACGCCGAAGGACGCGGGGCGCACCGTGCAAAAGGGAAAGAGTGCTGGAACGTTGGAAAGCGGAAAATGGGTGGGACCTGTGACATCGCCTGTTACGGGTGAGATCGTGGAAGTGAACGAAGCGATGAAAGGCAATCCGTCGCTCATCAACTCCGACCCGTATGGCGAAGGCTGGTTCGTCAAAGTGAAGCCCACCGATTGGGCTGGCGAAAGCGCGTCGCTGTTGACAGGTGAAGCGGCGGTGGCGGCGTATCAGAAATTTATGGAAGAGCAGAATTTGAATTTCGAGTAAGAAGATCAAGATTAGGGAGCTGGTTTCGATACGCCACTGCCGCCTACTCAACCAGCGGAGTATTCTGAACGAATGATCTTCTACGCCTGTGACATCCCCGAAGACCTGACCTACGACATCGAACGCGATGTGTGGATTCGCTTCGATGGCGAGATCGCCACGCTCGGCATGACCGATGTCGCGCAAACCCGCTGCGGAAAATTCGCGGCGCTCAGTTTTCGGGAAGTCGGAAAAAAAGTCGCGCAAGGCAAGGTTCTGGTGACAATCGAATCCGCCAAGTGGGTGGGACCGTTCCCTGCGCCGTTCTCATGCGAGATCGTAGCAACGAATGAAGAAGCATTTGCAAAGAATATCCTGCTCGCCAACAAAGAACCGTACACCGATGGCTGGCTCGTCAAAGTAAGACCGACGAATCTCGAAGCAGAATCCAGCCACCTGGTCACGGGCGAAGTGGCGGCAGAGAAATACAAGGAAAGAATCAAGGAGTTAAAGGTCAATTGCCTGCGTTGCATTGATTAGTTCAAGTCTTATTGGGTTGGGCCGCGGGGGGGGGGGGGCCCGGGGTGGCCGCGGGGGGTTCCTCTCCGGCGGGCCCCGGTCGTCCCCCCCGGGGGGGGGGGGGGGGGCCCCCGCTTCCCCCCCTTTTTTTGGGGGGGGAGGCGCCCGTTTCGGCGGCCGGATCCCCCGGATTGGGTTTGCCCGCGCTTCCCCGCGCGGCGGGGCCGGCGGGGCCCCCCCCTCCCCCCCGCCGCCCTCCGTTCCCGCCCCCCCCCCCTTTTCCCCAAAAAAAATAAAAAAAAGGGAAGACAAAAAAACCTCATCCAAAATTCGGTTCGTAAATCTTAGTTGAGGAGACATCGAATGTCCAAAAAAATCCGTTTGCTCTACATGGAAGGCGTATCCCCGCTCCGCTCGCAGACTGTCTATCACGCAGTCGGGTACGCAATGAAGGCTGATACACCCAATACCATCATCATGGTCTCGCCAAATGGACCGTATGTGTCTATTGGCTATCATCAAGACATCCAAAAAGAAGTGGACTTGGATTACTGCGAAAAACACAACCTACCCGTCTATCGTCGTGAAGTGGGCGGCGGCGCGGTGTTTTTGGATAATGGTCAGTTATTTACACAATGGATCTTCCACAAGGAAGACTTGCCTGCCACGTTGGAAGAACGATTCAAACTTTACATTGACCCGCTTGTAGCGACCTATCAGGAGCTTGGCATTCCCGCCAACTTGCGTCCGATCAATGACATCCATGTCAATGGCAAGAAGATCGGCGGCACAGGCGCGGCGCAGATGGGCATTGCTGAGATTCTCGTCGGCAGTCTGATGTATACCTTCGACAAGAAAACCATGTCACAGGTGTTGAAAGTCCCCTCCGAGAAAATGCGCGACAAGATTTTCGAATCACTCGAAGCCTACATGACCACAATGTCTGAGCAGCTCGGCTCCACGCCCGACCGCGCCATGGTCAAAGACCTTTATATGAAGAAAGTCTCCGAAGCGTTGGGCATGGAAGTCTACGAAGGCGAATGGACAGCCGAAGAAGAAGCCATGGCGCAGGAGATCGACGCGCGCTTCACTTCCGATGAATGGCTGTATCAGAAGGGTCAACTCAAACAGCAGGGCGTGAAAATCCATCAGGACGTACACATCGTCGAAGCGGCATTCAAGGCACAGGGCGGTTTGATCCGCATCATCGCCCGCTTGCGCGAAGGGCGCATTGACGACGTCACCATCTCTGGCGACTTCACCTTGTTGCCCGTCTTCGCTCTCGGCGCGCTCGAACAATCTCTGCGCGGTGTCGCTGCCACGCCTGAGAATCTCAAATCGAAAATCGAAGAAGCGTATTACCGCCTCAACATTCAATCCCCTGGCGTCACACCCGCCGATTTCACAACGGCGATCATGAATGCGGTCGTTCCTCCACAGGCAGCGTAGGCAAACAAAAAATATGGCATCACTGAAAGACCACTGGAACAAAAAATATACAGACACTCCGATTGCACAACTAGGTTGGTATGAATCAAAATCCCAGCCTTCCCTCCAGTTGATCGAGAATTGCGCGGTTTTGAAGGATGCGATTGTCGTGGATGTCGGTTCAGGCGCATCGGCTCTGATCGCCAACTTACTCGAACTTGGTTATCAGAACCTGTATGCTGTGGATATTAGTGATGTCGCATTAGAGAAAGCAAAAGCTTTGTTGGATCAAGAACAGGCAGCCCGAGTGCATTGGATCGTAGATGACATTACCAATCCATCTGCTGTACTTCAAATTCAAAATGTAAAAATCTGGCATGACAGAGCCGTATTTCATTTCCTCACCGAAGAGCAGGATAGGCAAACATATAAAGCGATATTAGAAAAAACGGTCATGTCTGATGGCTATGTGATCATGGCTGCTTTTGCCCTAAACGGAGCAACCATATGCAGTGGGTTGCCCGTGCAAAGACATAGTGTCGAAAGCCTGCGTGAATTTTTCGGCGATGGCTTCAACCTTATTGAAAGTCTGGACTACACCTTTCATAATCCATCAGGTGATACGCGTCCGTATGTCTATACTCGTTTTCAAAAAATCTAAAAATCCTGAGCCATTGAAAAGGTCTTCAGCCTAATGACAAATTACGGATTTCTTATTGACCAAAGCAAATGCATCGGCTGTCACGCCTGCTCCACGGCGTGCAAGTCCGAGAATCAAGTGCCGCTCGGCGTGAACCGCACATGGGTCAAATATGTGGAAACGGGATCGTTCCCCGATGTGCGCCGCCGCTTTCAGGTGACGCGCTGCAATCACTGTGCCAACCCGCCCTGCGTGCGCATTTGTCCCGTCACTGCAATGTATCAACGCGCAGACGGCATCGTCGAGTTCGACCCAAGCATCTGCATCGGTTGCAAATCCTGCATGCAAGCCTGCCCCTACGACTCGATCTATCTCGACCCCGAGACCAACACCGCCGCAAAATGCACCTTCTGCGCGCATCGTTTGGATGTGGGACTCGAACCCGCCTGCGTGGTGGTCTGCCCCGAACATGCGATCCTCGCTGGAGACTTGAACGACCCCGCTTCAGAAATAAGCCGAAAGTTGTCCACTGCGCAAGTGACCGTTCGCAAGCCTGAGCAGGGGACGGGTCCCAAACTGTTCTACATCAACGGCAACGATTGGTCGCTGCATCCTTCTGCTGCGCCCGCAAGTGACAGTTATGTCTGGGCAGACAAAATCACTGAACAGAATACATCGCCCTATGAACTTCCCGTGTTTCAATCATCAACAAAAAATCCAAATCAGGCACACCGCTTCGTGCGCCGCAGGAACAGGGACGCCCACTCAACGGTCCCATTCAAATTGGCGGACGTGTTGCCGAGCAAATGGTGCAGACTGCCTACAACGCCCAGCACAAGATTCAATGGCATTGGGAACTGCCTTCGTATCTGGTCACCAAAAGCATCGCAGGCGGAATCTTCATGTTGTTGAGTCTCGGCTCGATGTTCGGATCTTTCAACTTTGACTCTGCGACCTTCCTCGCCGCAGGCTTCACCGCGATGGTCTTCATGCTCATCACGACCATCTTGCTCATCAAAGATTTGTCTCAACCCAAACGTTTCTTGAATATTCTGCTCCGCCCGCAATGGAAATCATGGGTGGCGCGCGGCGCGTACATCATGGTCACTTTCACGGCTGTGGCTGGATTGTGGTGGCTGCTCGAAGCGGGCGCATTCTGGAACATCCTCCCTGCGGATTTTGTAGCAGGCATTCGACCCATCGCTGCGTGGATCGTCTTCCCCTTTGCGTTGGGTGTGGTCATCTACACTGCCTTCCTGCTTGGTCAAGCCGAAGGGCGCGACATGTGGCAGAACAATCTGCTGCCCTTCCAATTGCTGTCACAATCTGCAATGGTTGCAAGCGGCGTGTTCTTCATCCTGAATCTCTTCGTCAACTTCCCCGCTGACCTGACTGCTTTGCTGACCGTTCTCTTCCCTGCCAGCATCGCCGTCAACTTGCTGATGACCTTCGCGGGCAAACTCAATTCCTTCCCAACCGACACTGCCATGCTCGCCTCCCGCGAAATGACCCACGGCAAATTCCGCAACCATTACTGGTGGGGCGGCATCGCGCTGGGACATGTCATCCCGCTTCTGCTGATGATCGCCTTCGCGCCCGCGCTGCCTGTTGCTGTCCTTGCCACGCTCGTCGGCTTGTTCTTCTACGAATACGCCTTCGTAATGGCGCCGCAACATATTCCAAATTCGTAAAGCAACTCGGTGGTCGAGACGAAGCAGCGAGCCCACCAGTTCTCAGAAATATTTTGTTAAAAAACAGACGCCTACTCGACCAACCGAGTAAATCAAAAACAAAAATCCTCAAACCTCCGCAGGCACCGCCGTCCCGCAATTCACGGACTCTGACCGCAAGCCCATCAAACTGACCGAAGTCGTCCACCCCGATGGGCGCATCAGCCAGTATCCCCCGTCCGATGTGTGGGATGACTGGGTCGAATGGGACGGCAAGGAATGGCCCAAGAAAGTTGCGCGGCGATACACCCTCGTGCCGACCGTCTGCTTCAACTGCGAATCTGCTTGCGGACTTCTCGCCTACGTGGACAAGGACACCTACGAGATCCGCAAGTTTGAAGGCAACCCCGTCCACCCTGGCAGTCGCGGACGTAACTGCGCCAAGGGACCCGCGACTCATAATCAAGTCTATGACCCCGAGCGGATTTTGTATCCGCTGAAGCGAGTCGGCAAGCGCGGCGAAGGCAAATGGGAGCAAATCTCTTGGGAGCAGGCACTCTCTGAAATCGCGGAGAAAATGCGCGAGAGCAAGAAGCGCCGCCCGAATGGGATCGTCTATCACGTCGGTCGCCCTGGCGAAGACGGATACACCAACCGCATCGTTCAAACCTGGGGTATGGACGGTCACAACAGCCACACCAACATCTGCTCATCGTCTGCGCGTGCGGGCTATAACTTCTGGCTCGGGCAGGATCGTCCCAGCCCAGACTTTGCGAATGCGCGAGTGATCCTGCTGATCTCAAGTCATCTCGAAACGGGGCATTACTTCAACCCGCATGCCCAGCGCATCATCGAAGCCAAAACGGATGGCGCGAAACTCATCACCTTCGACCCGCGCTTGAGCAACACCGCTTCCATGAGCGATGTCTGGCTGCCGACCTACCCTGGCAGCGAAAACACCATTCTGCTTTCGATTGCGAATCATCTGATCCAAAATAATTTGTACAACAAAGACTTCATGCAGAAATGGGTCAACTGGAAGGAAACACTGCAAGCCGTCGCCGATGGAAAGTTGTCAGTAAACAGCGACCAACTTGCGGCGGAGATTCGAAGCGCGTGTTCTTCATCCAGCTTTCAACCTTCAGCCTTCGACCTGTTCGACCGTCTGCTCAAAGACCTCTACGCCGAATACACCTTCGAACGCGCCGCAAAGGAATCGGAAGTGCCGATCGAGCGCATTCAAGAAACGGCGCGACTCGTTGCCAATTGCGAAGGCAAACTTGCCACGCACGTTTGGCGCTCTGCGAGCGTTGGCAATTTGGGCGGATGGCAGGTGGCGCGCTGTCTGCTCTTCCTCAATGTGCTGACGGGCAGTATCGGCAACAAAGGCGGCACGTCGATGACGGGCTGGAATAAGTTCGTGCCCAAGCCGTTCAAGGGCGCGCCCGCTCCCGAAACATGGAACGAACTGCACTACCCCATCGAGTATCCGCTCGCGCATTATGAGATGTCCATCCTTTTGCCGCACATGCTCGAAGAAGGGCGCGGCGACATCGACGTGTATTTCACGCGCGTCTACAACCCGATGTGGGTCAACCCCGATGGCTTCATGTGGCTCAAGGCGCTCAAGGATGAAGACTCGAAAATCAAATGCTATGTTGCGCTCACGCCCACATGGAACGAGACCGCATGGTTCGCAGATTATGTTTTGCCCACGGGTCATGGACCTGAACGTCACGACCTGATGAGTCAGGAAACGCACGCGGGTCAGTGGATCGCATTCCGTCAACCTGTGCGCCGCGTTGCGATGGAACGCGCGGGCATGAAGGTGGATTTCACCTATCAAGCCAACCCTGGCGAAGTGTGGGAAGAGAACGAGTTCTGGATTCAACTTTCCGCGAAGATGGACCCCGATGGTTCGCTCGGCATTCGTCAGTGGTTCGAGTCGCCGTATCGCCCTGGCGAGATCATCACCGTGGATGAATACTATCAATGGATTTTCGAGAACTCCGTGCCTGGTCTGCCCGAAGCCGCCGCAAAAGAAGGATTGACTCCGCTGGCGTACATGCGCAAGTATGGAGTCTTTGAAGTTAAGAAGGAGAATTATTCTCCCTTCGACAAAGACGCTTCACAAGCCAAACTGATTATCAATTGGATGAGATGATCGCGCCCAAAGAACTCTTCTGGCGTTGGTCTGGCGGTGGACGGTGTGGTCAAACCCTGGATTTGATACTCCGTCGAAGAAGCTCGAGTTCTTCAGCGACACGCTTGCCAATTGGGGTTGGAGTGAAAAAGAAAATGTCATCCCGTGGTCGGTGAAGAGTCACGTCCACCCCGATACGATTGACCGCTCCAAAAGGCGAGATGATTCTGCTGCCGAACTTCCGCTTGCCGACATTGATTCACACCCGCTCGGCAAATGCGAAATGGCTGTACGAGATCTCGCACAAGAATCCTATCTGGATGAATCCGAAGACGCGCAACGTTTTGGTCTCGAAACAGGCGACCTCGCCAAAGTGGAAACCGAGATCGGTCACTTCGTGGATTCGGTCTGGGTCACGGAAGGCATCAAACCTGGCATCATCGCCATCAGCCATCACTTGGGACGCTGGCGTTTGCAGGAAGATAAAGGCGTGAGCAAAGGTTCATCCAATCTCGTTGAACTGCACGACGACGGCAAAGGCGGATTTCTCATGCGCGTGGTTCACGGCGCAAAGGCGTGGGAATCATCCGACCCCGATACCAGCCGCATCTGGTGGAGCAACGTAGGCGTGAACCAGAACCTCGCCCATGCTGTGCATCCCGACCCCATCAGCGGAGTCCATTGCTGGCTGCAAAAGGTATTCAGCATCCGCAAGGCGGAAGCAGGCGAAAAAGCAGGCGACCTTTTCGTGGATACGAACAAGTCCATGGAAATCTATCGCAAGTGGCTGGCGATGACCCGCTCTGCCGACAAAGTCAGCCCCGATGGAAATCGTCGTCCGTACTGGTTGGCGCGTCCGCTGAAACCGACGAAGGAAGCATATAAGTTACCGAAATGAAAAGGTGCGTCGCACCAGACGGGTTGACGAATCTCCGTCAGCAGAATTAACTCATAGAGTGGATTTCTCTCCTACCTGTCTGGTGCGACGCACTCCACGCAACCGCAACGAAAGCCACACGAAGCAGAGTCCGTTGCGGGGGTAGACTCACTCACGGTGTAACAAAATTTCACGAAACAGAATCAGCTTTCGGCTAAGAAAGAAGCGGTTCGTCATCCAGAAAGAAAAATCAAATGGCAGTCAAATCATCCACCAAGGCAAGATCAAAACCGAAAAAGGAAGAAGTACCCGAAGAGCCCGTTTGGACATATCGCGGATATCACCTCAAGACAAGCGAGTTCGTCACGGCAATGGTGCATTTCTTCCGCGCAGAGATACAGCGCGCGAACGTCTGGCGGCAGCGACTCGACACGACGACAAATTGGGCAGTAGTTGCCACAGGTGCGACGCTTTCGATCGCGTTTGGTCAATCAAGCGTTCATCATTCTGTTATTTTATTGAATACGCTGCTGGTCTTGTGGTTTCTTTTTATTGAGGCGCGGCGTTATCGTTATTATGAATTATGGAGCTACCGTGTGCGTTTGATGGAAACGGATTTCTATGCGGCGATGCTTGTGCCGCCATTTCATCCATCGCCAGAGTGGGCGGAGAATCTTGCCGAAAGTTTGTTGACCACCAAGTTTTCCGATCTCAGTTTGGGAGGCGTTCGGCAGAAGATTGCGGAGAAATTATTTTGGATATTCCTTATTTTGTATGCCTCATGGGTCGCGAAAATTTGGTTGTTCCCTACTGCGCCTTTAAATGTGCAACAGTTCATTGATCGGGCTTCGGTTGGACCTGTTTCAGGTGAGATCATGATCGGGCTTGGTTTTTTATTTTACTTGTTCCTAACTGTTTTTGCAGTTGCCACAATTAATATGACGCGCGCCACAGGAGAGGTGCTTCCCCGTTTTGGAGATGAGACTGCGCCTGCTGCTCCATCACAGGAGGGAAAACATACTGGCTTGCGTGCATTGCTCGTGCCGCGCAGGAGACGCAGACAATTGCTTGCGTTCATCATTACCGATAAAGCGGAGACGGTTTCAAGTAGAATTCTCACCGACCTTAAGCGCGGCGTAACTTCGATGGGGGCAAAGGCATGTACAGGCAGGGACCGCTCAATTCTGATGTGCGCTGACCATTACCGAGGCACAATTTGAAATCGGCCGTTGCAAAGGAAGATCCGCAGGCCGTAGTCATCGTTTCACCTGCGCAGGAAGTGTTTGGCGGTGGTTTCGCTCCTCTGGAAGAAAAATAATGCTCGAAGAAATTTTGCGTGAAAGCTCACGCTATCATGATCATCTTTGTCCGCGCCAGGTATTGGGTGCGCATGGGACTGTATGCTGGTGAACTTCTGGGGTTCGATTTGCCGCGCAAAGATAAGCGCCTGCTTGTGATCGCAGAATCAGATGGCTGTGCCGTAGATGGAATCACTGCCGCGACGGGCTGTCGTGTAGGCAATCGCACGCTTCGTGTCGTGGACTTTGGAAAGGTTGCGGCTACCTTTATTGATATCCACACTGAAATATCCATCCGAATTGCGCCTTCGCAGACGGCTCGTTCTCTTGCGCTTGAATACTCCTCGAATTCGAGCACTCGCTGGGAGGCGATGCTATCGGCTTATCAGGTGATGCCTGCGGTGGATTTGCTTGTCTTTCAGCATGTGCAATTGGATACGCCGCTTGCGCGGATTTTGAGCATGCCGGGTAAAAAGGTGACTTGTGAGGTCTGTGGGGAGGAAATCATGAACGAGCGGGAGGTCTTGAAAGATGACGTGATCCTTTGTCGCTCTTGTGCGGGGGAGGGGTATTATCGGATGTCGGAACCTTGTGCCTCTGTTACGTCAGAAACCGAACGGCTTGACTAATCATTCTCCAAAGCATATAATCCCATCATTCAGAAGTAGTAGGTGAAAAAAGCCTGACAGAGAAGGATGTGTTGGTCGAGTGCCGAAGGGATATCGAGACCAAAATGGTGGAAGCATCCGCAGGAAATCATCGCTGAAGTCGTCTGATGAATGTGCCGAAGAAATCCATTGCGAGAGTAGAACGGCACGGGAATGCCCGTTACAGCATGGACTGATAATTGTCAGTCACAGAGCGCACTAAGTCATTAGTGAACTGAGGGGGTAGCGCGGAGTGATACTTCGTCCTCATTTGGACGAAGTATTTTATTCCAGAAGTAGATACGTAAACAAGTATATAAAGAATATGTGCGCATACCTGTTTACCTCACACAAGAGAAAGAATGACCAGACAGGAATTACCAAAAGCCTACGATTTCAAATCCACTGAGCCGCGCATTTATGCGATGTAGGAAAGCGGGCGGATTCTTCAAACCGCACAATGATCCCAACAAGCCAGATTTCGACCCGAGCGATCAACCGTTCGTTATTTCGATCCCTCCACCAAACGTGACGGGCGACGCACATCGGTCATGCCATGTTCGTCAGCGTCAGGCCTCGCGACCAGCTTATCACCGCATGAAAGGTTATTCAATCTTTGTGGGTGCCCTGGTTCCGATCACGCGGGCATTGCCACGCAATTAATGGTGGAGCGTGACCTACCAAGACCGAGGAATCACCCGCGAGGAATTTGGCCGCTAAAAAATTCATTGCCCGCACATGGAAATGGAAGAAGAAATACGGCGGCACGATCTACAACCATCTCTGACGCCCGGCGCTTCCTGTGTGATTGGGACCAGGAATCGCTTCGCTACCTGACGGAAGGCCCGAGTCGGGCACGTCCGAGAGGCATTTGTGCGCCTGTATGAAAAAGGACTTGATCTATCGCGGCCCGCGCCTCAGTCCCTGGTCGCCCGGGGACTGAAGACCGCCGTAAAGCCCTCAGACTCCTGGCGGAATACACCGAAGAGAACGCCAACCTGTATTACTTCAAATACGGGATCGCTGGTCTGATGAGTTCCATTCCTGCCGCCACCATCCGTCCCGGAAACGTATCCTGGGGATACTGCTGGCAGGACCCAACTTTGAGGATGAACGTTTCAAGAAATTCATCGGCAAAAAGCCATCGTGCCGGATCTCTGACGTGAAACCCCGTGATTGCCGATGAATACGCCAAAGGCTTGGATTTTGTACGGCGCGTCTTAAGATCGCCCTCCTGTGCCATGACCCGAACGATTACGCCATCGCCCACTGCCACAACCCGCCGATCATTCCGATGCTTGATAAAGAGGCGAAGATCAACGAAAACGGCGGCCAGCAAAGGTCAAGACAGGATCTGAGGCATGCAAGAATCTACTGGGCTGATATGAAAGCCGCAGGCCTTGTTATCAAGACTGAGCCAGAACGCACCGACCGTTATTCCGCGTTCACAGCCCTGCGGTGAGATTGTCGAGTTGATGATCTCTCGGGAACAATGGTTCGTGAAGATCGAACACTTGCCAATGCCGTTGGGATGTTGTGCGCGATGGGCGCATCAAGATCGTGTCCTGAGCGCTTTGAGGTGACTCTATTTCAACGGGCTTGAGAACATCAAGGATTGGTGGACCAGCTGTCAGTTGTGGTGGGGACATCGCATCCCTGTGTGTGGCTGTCTCTCGAGAACGCGCGACCGCACGCGGAAGACCTGACTCCAATGCGCCACCTGCGGTTCAAAGGAAATTCATCAGGATGAAGATGTGTTGATACATGGTTCGTCCGGCCTGTGGACCTCGTCCACGCTCGACCAACTTGAGTTCGCAAACCCCGATCTCTTGGAAGTATTTCTGCACCCGACCTCCTACGGGAAACGGGGTATGACATCTTCTTTTTTGTAGTGGCGCGCATGATCATGACCGATTTGAGTTTACAGAAGTCCCGCCATTCCACACCGTGTACCTGCATGGACTTGTCCGCGATGAGCATGGACATAAATGTCGAAGACCAGCGGCAATGTGCTCGACCCGCTGATCGTGATAGACGAGTTTGAACAGATGCGCTGCGCTTCACGATGTTGGTGGGTTCCACGCCCGCAATGACACCAACGTCGGGGTGAAGAAAGTGGAAGCCAATCGCTACCTCGCGAACAAGATCTGGAATGCGGGCAGGTTCGTGATCAGCGCGATTGATGGAATGCAGCCCGAAGTGAATCTTCGGGGTGAGTTACCACCCTCGCCGATTCATGGATTTTAAGCCCGCTTGCAGGGACCGGCTGGCGATGTAGAAACGTCCGTTTCAGAACTTCCACTATGGGCAGGCTGGTATGAGCAGGATTTACGATTTTATCTGGTCTGATTTTGCAGATTGGTACGTGGAAATTGCCATCAGGAAT
>NZ_JADJKT010000031.1:0-61617 GCF_016705895.1 Candidatus Villigracilis affinis
CGGATACGCAATGAAAGAAAGCACGCCCAACACCATCATCATGGTCTCTCCAAATGGACCGTATGTATCCATTGGCTATCACCAAGACATCCAAAAGGAAGTGGATTTGGATTACTGCGAAAAGCACAACCTGCCTGTCTATCGCCGTGAAGTGGGCGGCGGCGCGGTGTTTTTGGATAACGGTCAACTCTTTACGCAGTGGATCTTTCACAAGGAAGATTTGCCTGCAACTCTCGAAGAACGCTTCAAACTTTACATTGACCCGCTTGTGGCGACTTATCAGGAATTGGGTATCCCCGCCAACCACCGTCCCATCAATGACATGCATGTCAATGGCAAGAAGATCGGCGGCACGGGCGCGGCGCAGATGGGCATTGCCGAAATCCTCGTCGGCAGTTTGATGTACACCTTCGACAAGAAGACCATGTCACAGGTCTTGAAAGTTCCCTCTGAAAAAATGCGCGACAAGATCTTTGAGTCGCTTGAAGCCTACATGACCACAATGTCTGAGCAGCTCGGCTCCACGCCCGACCGCGCTATGGTCAAAGACTTATATATGAAGAAAGTCTCCGAAGCGTTGGGCATGGAAGTTTACGAAGGCGAATGGACAGCCGAAGAAGAAGCCATGGCACAGGAGATCGACGCACGTTTCACTTCTGATGAATGGCTATACCAGAAGGGTCAACTCAAACAGCAGGGCGTGAAAATTCATCAGGACGTACATATCGTCGAAGCGGCATTCAAGGCTCAGGGCGGTTTGATCCGCATCATCGCCCGCTTGCGTGAAGGTCGCATTGACGACGTCACCATCTCTGGCGATTTCACCTTGCTGCCCGTCTTCGCACTCGGCGCGCTCGAACAATCCCTGCGCGGAGTTTCTGCCACGCCTGAGAATCTCAAATCCAAAATCGAAGAAGCGTACTATCGCCTCAACATCCAATCACTCCTGGCGTCACCCCGCCGACTTCACAACGGCGATCATGAATGCCGTAACTCCTCCGCAGGAGCCGCGTAGGCAAACAAAAATTATGGCATCACTGAAAGGCCACTGGAACAAAAAATATACTAACACTCCGATTGCACAACTAGGTTGGTATGAATCGAAATCCCAGCCTTCCCTCCAGTTGATCGAGAATTGCGCGGTTTTGAAGGATGCGATTGTCGTGGATGTCGGTTCAGGCGCATCGGCTGTGGTTTCGAACCTGCGGGAAGAGTCGCATTGAGAGCAAAGCTTTGTTGGATCAAGAACAGGCAGCCCGAGTGCATTGGATCGTAGATGACATTACCAATCCATCTGCTGTGCTGCAAGTTCAGAATGTAAAAGTCTGGCATGACAGAGCCGTATTTCATTTCCTCATCGAAGAGCAGGATAGACAAACATATAAAGAGATGTTGAAAAAGATAGTCGTGTCTGGCGGCTTTGTGATCATGGCTGCTTTTGCCCTGAACGGAGCAACGATGTGCAGCGGATTGCCCGTGCAAAGACATAGTGTCGAAAGTCTGCAGGAATTTTTCGGCGATAGTTTCAAACTTATTGAAAGCTTGAACTATACCTTCCACAATCCATCAGGCGATACGCGTCCGTATGTCTATACTCGTTTTCAAAAAATCTAAAAATCCTGAGCCATTGAAAAGGTCTTCAGCCTAATGACAAATTACGGATTTCTTATTGACCAAAGCAAATGCATCGGCTGTCACGCCTGCTCCACGGCGTGCAAGTCCGAGAATCAAGTGCCGCTCGGCGTGAACCGCACATGGGTCAAATATGTTGAAACGGGCGCGTACCCAGATGTGCGCCGCCACTTTCAAGTGACACGCTGCAATCATTGCATCAACCCGCCTTGCGTGCGCATTTGTCCCGTCACCGCCATGTATCAGCGTGATGATGGCATCGTCGAGTTTGACCCGTCCATTTGCATCGGCTGCAAATCCTGCATGCAAGCCTGTCCCTACGAAGCGGTTTATCTCGACCCCGAAACCAACACTGCCGCGAAATGCACTTTCTGCGCGCATCGTTTGGATGTGGGACTCGAACCCGCCTGCGTCGTGGTCTGCCCCGAACATGCTATCCTGGCTGGCGACTTGAACGACCCCGCTTCGGAAATAAGCCGGAAACTGTCCACTTCGAAAGCGACCGTTCGCAAGCCCGAGCAGGGGACGGGTCCCAAGCTGTTCTACATCAACGGCAACGATTGGTCGCTGCATCCTTCTGCTGCGCCTGCGAGCGATAGTTATGTCTGGGCCGACAAAATCACTGAGCAGAATACATCGCCCTATGAACTTCCCGTGTTTCAATCATCAACCAAAAAATCCAAATCTGGTACGCCGCTGCGCGCCTCACAGGAACAGGGACGCCCGCTCAACGGACCCATTCAAATTGGCGGACGTGTTGCCGAGCAAATGGTGCAGACTGCCTATAACGCTCAACACAAGATTCAATGGCATTGGGAACTGCCATCCTATCTCGTCACCAAAAGCATCGCAGGCGGAATCTTCATGTTGTTGAGTCTCGGCTCGATGTTTGGTCTTTTCAACTTTGACTCGGCGACCTTCCTCGCCGCAGGCTTCACCGCGATGGTCTTCATGCTCATCACGACCATCTTACTCATCAAAGATTTGTCTCAACCCAAACGCTTCTTGAACATCCTGCTCCGCCCGCAGTGGAAATCATGGGTGGCGCGCGGCGCGTATATCATGGTCACATTCACGGCTGTGGCTGGATTGTGGTGGCTGCTTGAAGCAGGCGCGTTCTGGAATATCCTGCCTGTAGAGTTTGTCGTAGGTATTCGCCCCATCGCTTCGTGGATCGTCTTCCCATTCGCTTTGGGTGTGGTTATCTACACCGCCTTCCTGCTCGGTCAAGCGGAAGGGCGCGACATGTGGCAGAACAATTTACTGCCGTTCCAACTACTGTCACAATCCATGATGGTTGCAAGCGGTGTGTTCTTCATCCTGAATCTTTTCGTCACCTTCCCCGCTGACCTGACTGCTTTGCTGACCGTTCTCTTCCCTGCCAGCATCGCCATCAACTTGCTGATGACCTTCGCGGGCAAACTCAACTCCTTCCCGACCGACACCGCCATGCTCGCCTCACGCGAAATGACCCACGGCAAATTCCGCAACCACTACTGGTGGGGCGGCATCGCGCTGGGGCATATCATCCCGCTCGCCTTGATGATCGCCTTTGCACCCGCGCTGCCTGTTGCCGTCTCGCCACCTTGGTCGGCTTGTTCTTCTATGAATACGCCTTCGTGATGGCGCCGCAGCATATTCCGAATTCATAAATACAACGAGAACTCATGACAAAAACAAAAGTTCCTCAAACCTCCGCAGGTACCGCAGTACCGCAGTTCACGGACTCCGACCGCAAGCCCATCAAATTGACCGAAGTCGTCCACGAGGATGGACGTATCAGCCAGTATCCACCATCTGATATGTGGGATGAATGGGTGGAATGGGACGGCAAGGAATGGCCCAAGAAAGTTGCGCGGCGTTACACGCTCGTGCCAACCGTCTGCTTCAACTGCGAATCTGCCTGCGGACTTCTTGCCTACGTAGACAAAGACACCTACGAGATTCGCAAGTTCGAAGGCAACCCCGTCCACCCTGGCAGCCGCGGACGTAACTGCGCCAAGGGACCTGCGACTCACAACCAAGTATATGACCCTGAAAGAATCTTGTATCCGTTAAAACGCGTCGGCAAGCGCGGCGAAGGCAAATGGGAGCAAATCTCTTGGGAGCAGGCGCTCTCTGAGATCGCGGAGAAAATGCGCGAGAGCAAGAAGCGCCGCCCGAATGGGATCGTCTATCACGTCGGTCGCCCTGGCGAAGACGGATACACCAACCGCGTCGTGCAGACCTGGGGCATGGACGGTCACAACAGCCACACCAACATCTGCTCATCGTCGGCGCGTGCGGGCTATAACTTCTGGCTCGGGCAGGATCGTCCCAGCCCAGACTTTGCGAATGCGCGAGTGATCCTGTTGATTTCAAGTCATCTCGAAACGGGACATTACTTCAACCCGCATGCCCAGCGCATCATCGAAGCCAAAACGGATGGCGCGAAACTCATCACCTTCGACCCGCGTTTGAGCAACACCGCTTCCATGAGCGATGTCTGGCTGCCGACCTACCCTGGTAGTGAAAACACGATTCTGCTTGCAATCGCGAATCATCTGATCCAAAATAATTTGTACAACAAAGACTTCATGCAGAAATGGGTCAACTGGAAGGAAACACTAAAGGCAGTAGCCAGTGGTCAGTTATCAGTAAACAGTGACCAACTCGCGGCGGAGATTCGAAGCGCGTGTTCTTCATCTAGCATTCAACCTTCAGACCTTCGACCTGTTTCGACCGTTCCGCTCAAAGACCTCTACGCCGAATACACCTTTGAACGCGCCGCAAAGGAATCGGAAGTGCCGATCGAGCGCATTCAAGAAACGGCGCGGCTCGTTGCGAATTGCGAAGGCAAACTTGCCACGCATGTTTGGCGTTCTGCGAGCGTTGGCAATCTTGGCGGATGGCAGGTGGCGCGCTGCCTGCTCTTCCTCAATGTGTTGACTGGCAGTATCGGCAACAAGGGCGGCACTTCGATGACAGGCTGGAATAAGTTCGTGCCCAAGCCGTTCAAGGGCGCGCCCGCTCCTGAAACGTGGAACGAACTGCACTACCCCATTGAGTATCCGCTTGCGCATTATGAGATGTCCATCCTTTTGCCGCACATGCTCGAAGAAGGGCGCGGCGACATCGACGTGTATTTCACGCGCGTCTACAACCCGATGTGGGTCAACCCCGATGGCTTCATGTGGCTCAAGGCGCTCAAGGATGAAGACTCAAAGATCAAGTGTTATGTGGCGCTCACACCCACATGGAACGAGACCGCATGGTTCGCCGATTATGTTTTGCCCACGGGTCACGGACCTGAGCGTCACGACCTGATGAGTCAGGAAACGCACGCGGGGCAGTGGATCGCGTTCCGTCAACCTGTGCGCCGCGTTGCGATGGAACGCGCGGGCATGAAAGTGGACTTCACCTATCAAGCCAACCCTGGCGAAGTGTGGGAAGAGAACGAGTTTTGGATTCAACTTTCCGCGAAGATGGATCCCGATGGTTCGCTTGGCGTTCGTCAATGGTTCGAGTCCCCGTATCGCCCTGGCGAGATCATCACCGTGGATGAATACTATCAATGGATCTTTGAGAACTCCGTGCCAGGTCTGCCCGAAGCCGCCGCAAAAGAAGGATTGACTCCGCTGGCATACATGCGCAAGTATGGCGTGTTTGAAGTGAAGAAGGAAAATTATTCTCCCTTCGACAAAACGCTTCACACTACGCCTGAAACTGGTCTGACCACCGATGAGCATGATCGTGCCCGAGACTCTTCTGGCGCAATCCTCGGCTTGATGGTGGATGGACAACCTAAAGCGGGCTTCGATACGCCTTCCAAGAAACTTGAATTCTTCAGCGACACGCTTTCCAATTGGGGTTGGGCTGAAAAAGAAAACGTCATCCCGTGGACGGTGAAGAGTCACGTCCACCCCGATACGATTGACCGCTCCAAAGGTGAGATGATTCTGCTGCCCAACTTCCGCTTGCCGACATTGATTCACACCCGCTCGGCAAATGCGAAATGGCTGTATGAGATCTCGCACAAGAATCCTATCTGGATGAATCCTGAAGACGCACAACGCTTTGGACTCGAAACAGGCGACCTTGCCAAAGTGGAGACGGAGATCGGTCACTTTGTAGATTCGGTCTGGGTCACCGAAGGCATCAAACCTGGCATCATCGCCATTAGCCATCATTTGGGGCGTTGGCGTTTGCAGGAAGATAAAGGTGTGAGCAAAGGCTCGTCGAATCTTGTAGAACTGCACGAGGACGGCAAAGGCGGATTCCTCATGCGGGTGGTTCACGGCGCGAAGGCATGGGAATCGTCTGACCCCGATACCAGCCGTATCTGGTGGAGCAACGTTGGCGTGAACCAAAACCTCGCCCACGCCGTCCACCCCGACCCCATCAGCGGAGTCCACTGCTGGCTGCAAAAGGTGTTCAGCATCCGCAAGGCAGAACCTGGCGAAAAAGCAGGCGACCTGTTCGTGGATACGAATAAATCCATGGAAATCTACCGCAAGTGGCTGGCAATGACTCGCTCCGCCGACAAGGTCAGCCCCGATGGCAATCGTCGTCCGTATTGGCTGGCGCGTCCGTTGAAGCCGACGAAGGAAGCATATAAGTTACCGAAATGAAAAGGTGCGTCGCACCAGACGGGTTGACGAATCTCCGTCAGCAGGTTAACTCATAAGAGTGGATTTCTCCTCCTGTCTGGTGCGACGCACTCCACGCAACCGCAACGAAAGCCACACGAAGCAGAGTCCGTTGCGGGGGTAGACTCACTCACGGTGTAACAAAATTTCACGAAACAGAATCAGCTTTCGGCTAAGAAAGAAGCGGTTCGTCATCCAGAAAGAAAAATCAAATGGCAGTCAAATCATCCACCAAGGCAAGATCAAAACCGAAAAAGGAAGAAGTACCCGAAGAGCCCGTTTGGACATATCGCGGATATCATCTCAAGACAAGCGAGTTCGTCACGGCAATGGTGCATTTCTTCCGCGCAGAGATACAGCGCGCGAACGTCTGGCGGCAGCGACTCGACACGACGACAAATTGGGCAGTAGTTGCCACAGGTGCGACGCTTTCGATCGCGTTTGGTCAATCAAGCGTTCATCATTCTGTTATTTTATTGAATACGCTGCTGGTCTTGTGGTTTCTTTTTATTGAGGCGCGGCGTTATCGTTATTATGAATTATGGAGCTACCGTGTGCGTTTGATGGAAACGGATTTCTATGCGGCGATGCTTGTGCCGCCATTTCATCCATCGCCAGAGTGGGCGGAGAATCTTGCCGAAAGTTTGTTGACACCAAGTTTTCCGATCTCGGTTTGGGAGGCATTCGGTAGAAGATTGCGGAGAAATTATTTTTGGATATTTCTTATTTTGTATGCCTCATGGGTTGCGAAAATTTGGTTGTTCCCTACCGCGCCTGTAAATGTGCAGCAGTTCATTGGTCGGGCTTCGGTTGGACCTGTTTCAGGTGAGATCATGATCGGGCTTGGTTTTTTGTTTTACTTGTTCCTCACCGTCTTTGCAGTTGCCACAGTTAACATGACGCGCGCCACGGGAGAGGTGCTTCCTCGTTTTGGAGATGAGACTGCGCCTGCCGCCCCATCGCAGGAAGGAAAGCACACTGGCTTGCGTGCATTGCTCGTGCCGCGCAGGAGACGCAGACAATTGCTTGCGTTCATCATTACCGATAAAGCGGAGACAGTTTCAAATAGAATTCTCACCGACCTTAAGCGCGGCGTAACTTCGATGCAAGGCAAGGGCATGTACACAGGCAGGGACCGCTCAATTCTGATGTGTGCGCTGACTATTACCGAGGTGCACAATTTGAAATCGGCCGTTGCAAAGGAAGATCCGCAGGCTGTGGTCATCGTTTCACCTGCGCAGGAAGTGTTTGGCGGTGGTTTTGCTCCTCTGGAAGAAAAATAATGCTCGAAGAAATTTTGCGTGAAAGCTCACGCTATCATGATCATCTTTGTCCGCGCCAGGTGTTGGGCGCGCGCATGGGATTGTATGCTGGTGAACTTCTGGAGTTCGATTTGCCGCGCAAGGATAAGCAATTGCTTGTGATCGCAGAATCAGATGGCTGTGCCGTGGATGGAATCACTGCCGCGACAGGCTGTCGTGTAGGCAATCGCACGCTTCGTGTCGTGGACTTTGGAAAGGTTGCGGCCACCTTTATCGATATCCACACTGAAACATCCATCCGAATTGCGCCTTCGCAGAAGGCGCGTTCTCTTGCGCTTGAATACTCCTCGAATCCGAATACTCGCTGGGAGGCGATGCTGTCGGCTTATCAGGTGATACCTGCGGTGGATTTGCTTGTCTTTCAAAATGTACAATTGGATATTCCGCTTGCGCGTATTTTGAGTATGCCGGGTAAAAAGGTGACTTGTGAGGTCTGTGGGGAGGAAATCATGAACGAGCGGGAGGTCTTAAAAGATGACATGATCCTTTGTCGCTCTTGTGCGGGGGAGGGGTATTATCGGATGTCGGAACCTTGTGCCTCTGTTACGTCGGAAAACCGAACGGCTTGACTAATCATTCTCCAAAGCATATAATCCCGTCATTCAGAAGTAGTAGGTGAAAAAAGCCTGACAGAGAAGGATGTGTTGGTCGAGTGCCGAAGGGATATCGAGACCAAAATGGTGGAAGCATCCGCAGGAAATCATCGCTGAAGTCGTCTGATGAATGTGCCGAAGAAATCCATTGCGAGAGTAGAACGGCACGGGAATGCCCGTTACAGCATGGACTGATGATTGTCAGTCACAAAGCGCACTAAGTCATTAGTGAACTGAGGTGGTACCGCGGAGTAATACTTCGTCCTCATTTTGGACGAGGTATTTTTGTTTTAAAGAGTAGATACGTAAACAAGTATATAAAGAATATGTGCGCATACCTGTTTACCTCACACAAGGAGAAAGAATGACCAGACAGGAACTACCGAAAGCCTACGATTTCAAATCCACTGAGCCGCGCATTTATGCGATGTGGGAAGCGGGCGGATTCTTCAAACCGCACAATGATCCCAACAAGCCAGATTTCGACCCGAGCATTAAACCGTTCGTTATTTCGATCCCTCCGCCAAACGTGACGGGCGAACTGCACATCGGTCATGCCATGTTCGTCAGCGTCGAAGACCTCATGATCCGCTATCACCGCATGAAAGGTTATTCCACCTTGTGGGTGCCTGGCTCCGATCACGCGGGCATTGCCACGCAATTAATGGTGGAGCGTGACCTGCTCAAGACCGAGGAAATCACCCGCGAGGAATTTGGCCGCGAAAAATTCATTGCCCGCACATGGGAATGGAAGAAGAAATACGGCGGCATGATCTACAACCAGATTCGACGCCTCGGCGCTTCCTGTGATTGGGATCGCGAACGCTTCACACTTGACGAAGGCCTGAGTCGGGCAGTCCGAGAGGCATTTGTGCGCCTGTATGAAAAAGGACTGATCTATCGCGGCCCGCGCCTCATCAACTGGTCGCCCGGACTGAAGACCGCCGTCTCAGACCTCGAAGTGGAATACACCGAAGAGAACGCCAACCTGTATTACTTCAAATACATGATCGCTGGTTCGGATGAGTTCATTCCTGTCGCCACCATCCGTCCCGAAACGATTCTTGGGGATACCGCCGTGGCAGTTCACCCTGAGGATGAACGTTTCAAGAAATTCATCGGCAAAAAAGCCATCGTGCCGATCCTTGGACGTGAAATCCCTGTGATTGCCGATGAATACGTCAGCATGGATTTTGGTACGGGCGCGCTCAAGATCACCCCAGGCCATGACCCGAACGATTACGCCATCGCCCAGCGCCACAACCTGCCGATCATCTCGATGCTTGATAAAGAGGCGAAGATCAACGAAAACGGCGGCCAATACAAAGGTCAGGACAGATTCGAGGCACGGAAGAATCTATGGGCCGATATGAAAGCCGCAGGCCTTGTCATCAAGACTGAGCCGTATCGCACCACCATTCCGCGTTCACAGCGCGGCGGTGAGATCGTCGAGCCGATGATCTCCGAACAATGGTTCGTGAAGATCGAAACGCTTGCCAATGCCGGGTTGGATGTTGTGCGCGATGGGCGCATCAAGATCGTGCCTGAGCGTTTTGAGAAGACCTATTTCAACTGGCTTGAGAACATCAAGGATTGGTGCATCAGCCGTCAGTTGTGGTGGGGACATCGCATCCCCGTGTGGTATTGCCCCGAGAATCACATGACCGTGACGCGTGAAGACCCGACCCAATGCGCCACCTGCGGTTCAAAGGAAATTCATCAGGATGAAGATGTGTTGGATACATGGTTCTCGTCTGGCCTGTGGCCCTTCTCCACGCTGGGCTGGCCTGAGCAAACCCCCGACCTGAAATATTTCTACCCGACCTCTTACATGGAAACGGGTTATGACATTCTGTTCTTTTGGGTGGCGCGCATGATCATGACCGGACTTGAGTTTACAGAAGTCCCGCCATTCCATACCGTGTACTTGCATGGGCTTGTCCGCGATGAGCATGGACATAAAATGTCGAAGACCAAAGGCAATGTGCTTGACCCGCTGATCGTGATTGACGAGTTTGGAACAGACGCGCTGCGCTTCACGATGTTGGTGGGTTCCACGCCCGGCAATGACACCAACGTCGGGGTGAAGAAAGTGGAAGCCAATCGCAATTTCGCGAACAAGATCTGGAATGCGGGCAGGTTCGTGATCAGCGCGATTGATGGATTGCAGCCCGGAAGTGAATTGGGTGAGTACACCCTCGCCGATTCATGGATTTGGGCCCGCCTGCAGGGACTCGTCCGCGATGTGGAACGTCAGTTCCAGAACTTCCAATATGGGCAGGCTGGTCAGCAGATTTACGATTTTATCTGGTCTGATTTTGCAGATTGGTACGTGGAAATTGCCAAGCAGGAATTGGCAGAAGGCGGCGCCCGCGCGGCCCGTGCCGCCGATACCTTGGCGCGCGTGTTTGATATGTCTCTGCGTCTGCTGCATCCCTTCACTCCCTTCGTGACCGAAGAGATTTGGGGCCACCTGCACAGCGCCTTGCGCGAATCGCCTTTGAATGAGATTTGCAAAGATTGGCCCAATGCCCTGATTGTTGCCAAATTCCCTGAACCACGCGACCCCGAAGGCTGGGAGGAATCCAAGTTGGCAGAATTTGCGTTGATCCAGGATATTGTCCGCTCGATTCGCAACTTGCGCGCGGAGAAGAATGTGGCTCCCAGCAAGAAGATCGCCGTGAGCATTTCCGCAGGCGCGAAAGCCGACTTGTTGAAAGATCAATCAAAGGCCATTGCTTCACTCGCTGGCCTGGATCTCTCGCTGCTCAATATTCAAACCTCACTGACGGAGAAGCCGAAAGATGCTGTTGCCCTCGTGATCGGTTCCGTGGAAGTTTATATTCCGCTCGCTGGCATGATTGACCTTGCCGATGAGAAGGCGCGCCTTGAAAAGGAACTCAAGGAAGCCGAGTCGCATATTCAGCGTTTGGAGAATCTGCTCGGTGGTGATTTCGCCAACAAAGCGCCAGCCGCACTAGTGGCAAAAGAGCGCGAGAAGTTGAATGCTTATAAAGATACGGCTGAGAAGATCAAGGCACAGTTGAAATAAAAATGATGCAGGGGCACGGCGCCGCCGTGTCCCTGCATCAAATATCACATCACTCGATATTACAAATACCTTTAAACATAAGACGATTGTCAATTGACGTGCAGAATCATGGGGTGTATCTTGATGGGGCAATAAATTCAAACCCAGAAAAGGAATCCCAGATCATGACCATGAAAATCCAAGATGACTGCATCGCCTGCGGCGCATGCGTACCCGATTGTCCCACCGAATCCATCACCGAAGGCGATGGCACCCTGTATGTGATCGACCAAGCCACTTGCGTTGAATGCGAAGGCCACTTTGATTCACCCAAGTGCGTTTCCGTTTGCCCGGTTGATTGCATCGTCAAGGCTGAGTAACCTGCAAGTGGTATAATTTTTACAACAAAATAATAACCTTCGGGGCAGGGTGACATCTGTGCGATGTGCAGGTGAATTCCCGATCGGTGGTAAAGCCCACGAGCCTTTTTGGGCAGTGACAGTTTCTCCGTTGAGAAGCAGGCGCCGCATAAGAAAGCATGACCCGGTGTAATTCCGGGGCCGACAGTATAGTCTGGATAGAAGAAGGTAAAGCAGGCCTGTGCAGGTACTGTGTAGATTCACGCCCCGAAAACGAACGTTGTTTTCGGGCTTTTTTTTCTGGATGTGAATCCGCATCACGCTTCGCGCCGCCCTGGCCTGTTTCACGTGCCCCGCAGTTGATTCTGGCGAGGGCATTTTTTTACCCCGCCTCCTGTGGAAAACTTGCAATGACAAAACTCTTTAACCGTATTCCCTGGCTTGGATTATTTTCCCTCATGGCTGGCTTGCTGGCATGGGAATTGACCGCGCGCTTAAGCGGCCTGCCGCGTTTTATTTTGCCTGCGCCGGGAGATGTGTGGCGGAGTTTCATCAAAGCGCTGACCACAGGGACATTGCTCTATCACACCGCAATCACGCTGACGGAGATCGTGCTCGGTATGCTGGCAGGTGTGACCTTTGCCACCGTGGTTGGCTATTCACTGGCAAAATCGCGCACATTGGAAAAGGTGCTGGCACCATATCTAGTGGCGAGCCAGGCGATTCCGATCGTGGCGATTGCGCCGTTGCTGGTCATCTGGTTGGGAGATGGGATTCTCTCAAAGGTGATCATCTGCGCGTTGATCGTATTCTTCCCTGTGTTGGTAAACACCATCGTGGGGATACGGGCCGTTCCCACTGCATTGTATGACCTGATGAATTCCGTCCGTGCTACGCGGTGGCAGATCCTTTTTAAGTTGGAATTGCCTGCATCTCTGCCGATTCTGCTAGGCGGACTGCGCGTTGGTGCGACATTGTCTGTGATCGGGGCAATCGTCGGTGAGTTGGTGGATGCGCAGGAGGGGTTGGGATATCTGCTGCAACTGGGCGATTTTCAATACGATACGTCCATGGTGTATGTGGCGGTGTTCGTGTTGATCTTCCTCGCGCTGGGTCTGTATGGGATCGTGACCTTGTTGGAAAAAAGATTTTTGAAATGGCAAACGGTTTCGTCCTCCCGATAGAGCATCGGGATTGCCTGTGCTCACTTCGCTGAGGATGAAGGACAAAAAAATATAGGAGACACAATGTTGAAGAAATTAGTTTATCTCATGCTTGGGCTGGTGCTCGGTCTTTCGGCCTGTACCAGCTCACAGGGCGGAAGTGAAGCGGGCGCGCTTCGCAAAATCAAACTGCCAATGGGGTACATCCCCAATATTCAGTATGCGCCTTTTTATGTCGCAGTTGAAAAAGGATATTTTGCGGAAGAGGGCATCGAGATCGAATTCGATTATTCTTTCGAGACCGATGGCGTGGCGTTGGTGGGGGCGGGGGAGTTGCCGTTTGCGGTGGCTTCGGGCGAGCAGGTGTTGCTGGCACGTTCGCAGGAATTGCCTGTTGTTTATGCGTTTGCGTGGTATCAGAAATTCCCGATTTCCATCGTTTCCGCGCCTGAGTTGAATATCAAGCAGCCCGCTGACTTGAAGGGACAGACCATCGGCCTGCCTGGTTTGTTCGGCGCGAATTACATCGGCTTGCAGGCTGTGCTGTTTGAAGCAGGTCTCACGCCAGATGACGTGAAGATGGATGCGATTGGATTCAATCAGGTGGAGGCTTACGCGAGCGGCCAAAAAGATGTTGTGGTGGTTTACACTGCAAATGAGCCGATCGTTCTGGCTTCGCAAAGTTTTGCCCTGGATGAAATGCGTGTTGCTGATTATGTGCAATTGATCGCAAATGGGGTTATTACAAGCGAAATGACGATCAAGAATGAACCTGATCTGGTGCGCGGCATGGCGCGGGCGCTGGCGCACGGCATTGCCGATACCATCGCGAATCCTGATGAAGCGTATACGATCAGCGCGAAGTTCGTTGAGAACCTCGCAGAGCAGGATAAGGCTTTGCAAATGCAGATCCTCATAACTTCCATCGAATTTTGGAAGGCGGATAAGATCGGCTATTCAGATCCACAAGCCTGGGAAAATATGAACAGCCTGTTAATGAAAATGGGATTGATCCCCGAACTGGTGGATCTGACCAAAGCCTTCACGAACGATTTCGTGCCGTAATATAAGACCGATTCCAATTCCTGTAAAACAGGAATTGGAATCGGTAATTGGAAACCATGACCATCAAGCCCATTCTTACTGTTAAAAATATTTCGGCTGTCTTTCCCGATGACAATGGCGGCTTGCTTGCGCTGGATGATATTTCATTCGAGGTGCGCCCGCAGGAATTCATTTGTTTTCTCGGGCCATCTGGCTCAGGCAAGACCACGCTTCTGCGCATCCTTGCGGGGCTTTTACCGCCCACGACGGGGCAGGTGAATTTCATCCGCAATCAGCATCCTGAGATCGGTATGGTTTTTCAGCAATCGAATCTCATGCCGTGGCGCTCGGTGATGGATAATATTAAATTGCCGCTTGAATTGGAAGGAATGGGCGACGCCAAGGCGCGAATCAAAACTCGTGAAATGATCGACCTGGTTGGGTTAAATGGATTCGAGAATTCGTGGCCGCGTGAATTATCCGGTGGAATGGCGCAGCGGGTGGCGATTGCGCGCGCGCTCATCCATGACCCCGACCTGCTTCTGCTCGATGAGCCTTTTGCTTCGCTGGATGCCCTGACCCGCGAACGCATGTGGACGGAGCTTTCGCGCATCTGGCAGGCGCGCCAAAAAACGGTCATCATGGTGACACATTCCATCAACGAGTCGTTATTCCTCGCGGACCGGGTTCTGGTGTTGACCCAGCGCCCCGGTAAAATAAAACTGGACGTGGAGGTTGACCTGCCACGTCCACGCAAGGACGATATCCGCTACACGCCGCATTTTGGGAAACTGGCGCGGAAACTGCGCGAGACCATCGAGTAGTTATTTGACTTGTGGTTTTGGATTGTTGAAAAAAGATACCACATTCGAGACGCCCAATGCCGAAAGGATCACAACCGCTGGCATGAGATCGACGAGATAGCGCATTTGGGAGTCGATGGCCATGTAAGCGCCGCATCCCAAAACGAGACTTAGGATGAAGGGCCAGTTTTTTCCAAAACCTCTGGAAACTCCGAACAATACACCCAAAAGAAGAAATATCTGCTGGACGATGGCAATATAATCCGCCAGGTAGTATCTGCTGTCATATGCTTCATTCACGCTCAGATCGAACCATAAAGGCATGAAGCGATATAAGGAAAGAACCAGATATCGCACGGGGTACTGCTCGATAATCTGCAAGCCAGCTTTCATATATACGCTTTGCATTTGAGCTTCATTTTCCAGACCCGTCAAATTACTGTTTTTGATCAGATTCATGAGCGCGGGATACGCTTCTTTGGCGCCAACGTAATGTGGAGAAAAAGTGTCGTCGGTAATGATGAAATTCATGCGAAAGATGTTGTAGCCCGTCAGTGAACTGCCGATGATCGGCTTTCCAAAGACGAGCGTATTGCGAATGACCCACGGGGAAAAGACAATGGCTACCGTGATTAGAAAAAACAAGGCAGGGATAAGCTGTTTTCCTGAATTGCGCGGACGCTCAACCAGTTTTTTTATCAGAAATGCCAACCCCAGCCCAATGGAGACCCCAAGAAATACAGTTCGTGAGAGCGCAGCCAGACCCATTAAGACGCCAGAGATTATCCAGTCTTTGGTTTTTGACTCTCGAAAACCCTTGAGAAAGAAAAACAAACCAAGGGAAAAAAAGAATGCCGCCGCAAGATCGCCTGAGCCATTATCCACCTGACTGGTGACAGGAATGGATACTGCCCACAAGAACGCTGCCAGCAGGGCGGTTGGGATGCTGGAGTTGTTCTTCTTCAAGATGGCATAGATCACCGGTATGGTTGCCAGATAGAACAGGCTTTGCAGGATCATGCCCGACACTTTGGAAGGGTAGATCAGCATTGCCAGCGCCATGAGCAACACAGGAATCGGTTCGCGCATGGCGGTAGCCTGATTCGTGGAATTGCAGAAAGGAAAGTAATCTGTAGCGCATGCGCTATAGCCTTTCCCATTGATCAGGTTGGAGGCGATTGCCCATGCGCCACCATCACTCGGGAAGATAAGTTGACCGTTGAAATAGGAAACATATGTGGGAATTAGGAATAAAATTCCGATTATGATAATGCCAGTCAGCCATTGTTTATCTGCATGTTCTCGAGAGAAGATGGGTTTGAGGATATCAAGGATGTGAAGTATCCCCTTATGCGGCTTGACATCCTCAAGGGTGTGCGGATTTGATCTCATAACTAAAGTATCCCTGTTGGAGATGACAGGGTGGTGAACGAATATTCCTATCATCTCTTTCTATGTTCAGGCCTCGGGAAATATATGGGAGGCTTTGGCCTGAGGGAAAGCCTGTTTCTCAAGATATTGGAATCATGATACCAACCCATCCACGATTTCCTGGCGGTGTTTGCGATAATCGCGGATGAGCGAATCGACACAGCGCGCAATGGTGGCGGGATTCTCACGATAGTGGACAACGCCTGCATCCAACTCCCATTCACTTTCGGGGATGGTTTTCAGGTAGGCGGTCAGCGCTTCTTTTGTGGAGGCGATGTCTTTCAGCAGTTCGTCCTGATCGGTGGACGGGAATTGGGTGATAAATTTTGCATTGACTTTTCGGTAGTCATTTGTGCCATCGTAAAAATAAAAAGGTTCTGCACCTTCGCGCAGGGCACTGCAACCAGCAAGGGTGATGCGGTTCCAGCCGATAAAATGCGCGGCGATGTCACGCGGGGTCCAGTCGCCGAGGGATTTGAGAATGTCTTCGGAGGCCAGACCCGTTAGCGTGTCGATGAAAGATGCGTAGGCGGTTTCCAGGTCCGCGAGTTGTTTTTCCTTGTTGTCGAACATGGCGGCTCCTTATTGTTGTTTCAAACTTTGGTATCCGCTGATGCCCATACCCAGCAGGGCGATACCGGTCAAGAAAAAGAACAGCGGAAAAAGGAAGTAGAAAGCCTCGGTGTTGGATACCATTTCGAATCCATCACTGCTGAATGCCCAGGTTGTGGTGATACAGCAAAGCCCAAAATGGGCAACGCCTGCGAGAATGGAAAGAATTGACCCGATCAAGCTGACTGGCTTGAAGGGCAGGCTTGCCAACCCGATGATGAAGAGAACGGATGCTCCGTATGGGATGATGACCATGGCGAAGACTGCGCCCATCGCGCAGCCCAGGTCGGCGTAGCTTTGACAGTTTTGTCCTCGGACCCCCTGGTAGATGCCAAAGCCGGTGATGATGATTCCAAAGAGCGTTGCGAATGCCGTGGAAATCCAGTAGATGAGGGTTTGCCTGCTCATCCAGTTATTTGTTCTTTAGCGCTGCATCCACTTCGTCGAGATGCTCGTTGCGGTGCAGGGCGCGGACAACCCAACGCTTGTTGTAATTGTAAATCTCTTCGAGCAGATTGGGGGAATAGATTTCGAGCCGCGCATCGAGGTCGGCGGAGGTTTCGATGGCGATCCGCGCCGCTTCACGCGGGGGGATGGCTGCCCACAGCGGCAGGGACAGGTCGTTGACGAAGATGTCGATTTCAGGGATGAATAATTTGCCATCCTGCGCGGTCCTATCCAGCACGTACATTACGCGGCGATCCCACCAGGCGAGGTGGGCGAGGGCAATGGCCACCGTCCAATGTTCGCCGACGCGGGTTTGCATTTCTTCGTCTGTGAGGCTGGCGGCCAGTTTCTTGATGCGCTCTGTGGAGGCGCGGTTGAGGTCATTGTAGGAAGGGTCGAGGGGCATAAAAGACTCCTTTACTGGGATGGTTTCTCATCTTTATTTTTTCGCGGCATATCAATAAATTGCAGACCGCTTCTCATTAATGTGATCCCGATTCTGGCGGTTGTTGAAAGCGCCCAGAGCGGAATGCCATATACCAGTATTTCACGCGGTATTTGAAGCGATCCGTTTTCCAGCACGAATGAAATCTCTTTTGAGATCATGCCATCAAGGAAAATGAAGGCGCTGCTATCGGTGAATAGCTGGGATATCTCGACCACGGTCCAGATGATTACGCCTGTGCCCGCCAGCGCAAGGAATGCGCCGACGATCTTTGCGACCGAAAATCCGCTGAATGGATATTCGTTGTCTGAGTTGTAGATTGACACTGCTTATTTCCCTTTCGAGGTGGGGCGGATTATTTATAAAATAATCTAAGTTGGCACATCAATCCTAATGCCCTGCTTTCGAGACAAACTTGATGAAATCGAGATCTCCGGATGATTGATTATAGCAAGGTGTTGTATTCAACAAGTGTGAGCGCTTGTTCTGGATTCATAATTTTGTACTCCAGTACCTGCTATTAAGTCTGCTCCAAAAACGAAAGCACAAGCTGATTGAATTCTTCGGGCAGTTCCATATTTGGGAGGTGGGCGACACCGTTCATGGTCGCTTTTTTCGCGCCGGGGATGTTCTGCGCGAGGAAATCTGCTCCTGCCAGAGTCCGTGGTGTATCCAAATCGCCTGTAATGACCAGCGCAGGGACATTGATCTCTGAAAGCCGATTAACTGCCGCAGGTGCAAGGGGAATTTCATTTCCGAGGTCTTCGGGCGTGTGCAGCGCAATGCGGTTCATTTCCCTGGCAAGCTCGCGCACGTTTGGGTTGACCTGTTCTGCTGTACGCTGTGGACCATCCACCCAAATTTGCAGTTCCAGTTCATTGACGAGGTCAAGATCGCCTGCCTGCTCCGCCAGTTCCAGTTGTTCTTCCTGCTTTGGCGGTTCACCATTGAAGATAAACCCACCAAGCGCCGGGGCGACCAGAACAAGAGCCTTTGTCATTTTTGGATGTTCAAGAGTGAAGTCCGTGACCGTCTTTGCCCCTTGTGAACATCCAACGAGGATCGCCTGTTCAATGCCAAGAAATTTCAAGAACGCATAAAGGTCATGGTATTGTGAATAATCCCCAGCCACCATGGCCGTCTTTCCAAATCCGCGCCTGTCATAGCGTACGGCTTGATATTGCCGTGCAAAGGTGTCAAACTGACCATCCCACATCCTGCAATCTGCGATCCCTGCATGGACAAGCACAAGCGGAAACCCCTGTCCGCTGACTTCGTAATAAAACTTTGTGCCGTTTATCTCTGCAAATCCATTTTGCGTCATTGGCTGGCCTTTAACCGTAAATTTTCCAGCATCTTTCTTGTCGATTCAGCGATTTCGTCGATCGCGCGTTGAAATGCTTCTTCGTTGGCCTTCGAAGGCTTTCGATACCCGCTAACCTTCCGTACATATTGCAATGCGGCTTCCTGGATCTCCTGCTCGGTGACAGGATGATCCATGTTTCGCAGGGGTTTGATGCTTCTGCACATGATGATCCTCAGTGTAAATTTTGGGGGCCCGAAGTCGCAAAGGTTTGGTGGCCTGGGGGGCTCGGAGTGCTTGGTCATTACGCCTTCGGCCAATCCAACAGCAAGACTTCTGTTAATAAACGTGAATTTACATTGCGTTCCATCTTCTCCAGCGCGGATTCGAGATCGCTGACCACGCGGCGGGCGGTGGGGAGGTCGAGACGGCCTGCGAGGAATTCGATCTCCATGTTGCGGTCTACGTTGATGAGCGGGGTTTCCGCGCCAGCCACGCGCAGCATCACATCGCGCCAGTAGGAAAGCCAGATCAGGAAAGTCTGGCGCATGGCGTCCTTGTCTTTGGAGAGTTTCTCGGCGTAGGAGAATTTTTCCACACGCGGGGCGGGAATGAGGGTTTGCAGGTCGTTCAGGTATTCTTCGCGTTTTTCAAGCACGGTCACATCATCCACGAGGCTGCGGGCGTAGCCGGGGCGGCCTCCGCTGATGTGGGCGAGCAGGCGCGCGCGTTCCTCGTCTACACCTTGATCGAGCAAATAGGACTCGATGGCTTTGACGGGCAGCGGCCGCATCCGCAGGATCTCACAGCGTGAAACGATGGTGGGCAATAATTGTTCGGGAGTGTCGGCGGTCAACAGCAGGATGGCGTGTGCGGGCGCTTCTTCGAGTGTTTTCAGCAGCGCATTGGCGGCATTGTCATTGGCTTCCTGAAAACGCAGGAACAGGGCCATGCGATATTTCGATTGATACGGTTTGAGCGACATTGCACGCTGCACCTCGCGCACCTGATCCACTTTGAGTGTCCCGCCTTCGGTTTCAGCCTGGATCACGTTCATGTCAGGGTGCTGCATGGCTTCGATCTGTTTGCAATCGCGGCAGGTTCCGCAGGGCACGCCGGGCGCGATGGGGTTCGGGCAGTTCAATGCCTGGGCGAGATGCAAAGCCAGTGTGCGGCGCCCCAGTCCGGGAGGTCCACAGAAAAGATACGCGTGGCGTGCCTCGCCGCGTGCCGCGTGCTGGCGAAGCATATCCACCGCCCATTCATGTCCGAGCATGTTCCAGTTATCGATCATTGTGGTCACAGGTTTGAAAGTTACAAGTTGTGGATTTTATTCTTGTCCTGCGCGCAGGCGCAAATACGAATCATATCGTTCGGGGTGAATTGTACCCGCCTTCAACGCGGCGAGAACGGCGCAGCCTGGTTCATGTTTGTGCGTGCAATCGCTGAACTGACAATTCGGAACGAGGTCGCGTAGTTCGGGAAAATATGCATCCATTTCTTCGGCGGAGGTATCCCACAGCGCGAGGCTTTTCCAGCCCGGCGTATCGGCTACGTATCCGCCGCCGTTGAGCGCGAACAGTTGGCGTGTGACAGTGGTGTGGCGGCCTTTGTTCATGGCTGTGCTGATCTCGTTGACAGCCAGCCCCAGCCCGTCTTGAATTGCATTCAATAAACTGGATTTTCCCACACCGCTTGGTCCTGCCAGCGCGTTGATTTTATTTTGTAATTGCGCCTTCATTTCATCCAGCCCTGCGCCGGTTTTCGTGGATGTGTAAATTACGCGATAGCCGATCGATTCGTACAGGCCGAAAACTTCCTTTGCATTTTCAACAAGATCGATTTTGTTGGCGATGATCACAGCGGGAATTTTTTGTTTTTCAGTGATCACAAGGAATCGATCCAACATGCGTAATTTTGGATTTGGATTCGCACACGCGAAAACGAAGACGGCCTGATCGGCATTTGCCAGCAAAATTTGCTGATACTCACCCTGAGGCCGCGGATCCAACCTGACGATGGCCTGCTTGCGCTCATCGACAGTTTCTATCGCCCCGGAACCATCTGCCCCGATCGTGATTTGGACATGATCGCCCAGTGCGGCGATATCGCCGATGGCGCGTCCGCGTTTGAGTTTGCCGCGTAACTGGCAAATGACAAGGCCCTCTCCGGTATCCACAGTAAAGAAACCGGATTGGGCCTTAATGATCAAACCTTGTTTTTGAATTTCGTTTGTCAAATGTTTTTCCTTTATTTATCGTCCTTCGACTGCGCTCGAAAAGCACTCGCTCCGCTCAGGATGAAAGGGGTTTATGGTAAACCGTTTCCGCCGCCGAATGGGGTGGGGGTGTAGGGCGGTTCGCCGATGGGACCGAAATCATAGAAGATGCGCTGCGGGCTGCCATAATAATAAGTCTCGACCATGGCGCGGAAGATGGGCACGGCATACTCGGAGCCTTCACCAATGTTTTCAACGATGACGGCGATGGCGATATCGGGCAGGCCTGTATCAGCCGCATTCAGGGTGTAGCCTGCAAACCACGCGTGCGATTTGCCATTGCCTGATTCGGCGGTGCCGGTTTTGCCAGCTACATCAAATTGCAGGCCGCGCAGGTTGAAGCGGGCTGTTCCGCGCGGGTCTTGAGTCACCATCTGCATGGCCTCGCGCAGGATGTCGAGATTTTCAGAGCGCAGGAGGAGTGTGCCATTTGCTTCGGGGCGGAAAACGAGTTTGGGATCTCCGTCGATGGGCTGAATCTTCTCGATGATCTGAGGCCTGTACAAGGTCCCGCCGTTTGCGATGGCGGCAGTAAATCTTGCCACTTGCAGCGGCGTCACTTGCATGTCACCCTGTCCAATGGCTTGATTCACAGCATCCAAAGTGGTGGCTGGGTTTGTGATCTGCCCGGCGGCTTCCTCCACCTGCTGGATGCCAGTGGGGGCGCCAAGACCGAAGGCACGCGCCATGTTGGCGATATCTGACCCGCGATCAAAGTTGGTGTACAAATCCCAGCCGATCTCCCAGAAGTATGGATTGCAGGAACGCATCAAGCCTTCCTGCAAATTGAGCAGGCCTGATGGTATGCTGTCTGAAGTATCACAGAAGAGACCTCCGGCGATGCGGTCCTGACAGTGTGACCAGGTCCAATCGTGAAGGACTTCATTCAGTCTTGTGAAATCGTATTTACAATCGTAAGGTGAGTCTTTGGTCCAAAGTCCGCTTTCGA
Source organism: Candidatus Villigracilis affinis (assembly GCF_016705895.1). NCBI lineage: Bacteria > Bacillati > Chloroflexota > Anaerolineae > Anaerolineales > Candidatus Villigracilaceae > Candidatus Villigracilis > Candidatus Villigracilis affinis. Next base: position 22,041 of record NZ_JADJKT010000031.1, read on the forward strand.
GCGCGGCAGACATGGTGATGACCTTGAACACCGAGCCGAGCGGATACTGTCCCTGTGTGGCGCGATTGAGCAGCGCGCCTTCGGTCAGCAGGTTTGCGCCGCCTGCGTTCGGGTTGTTGGCTTCAAAATAGTTTGGGTCGAAATCCGGGGCGGATGCGATCGCAAGGATGCGGCCTGTATCCACTTCCATCACGACCACTGCACCGCGGAAGAATTCGATGGATCTCTGCGCGTATTTTTGCAGGTTGCTATCGAGGGTCAGGTAGATCGAGTCGGCGGGTTGAGCCGTGCTTTGGCCGAGGGTGGAGACGATCTGTCCGTTGGGGCCGACGACGCGCAAAATGCCGCCGTGCTGCCCGGCCAGATATTCTTCGGCCCATTTTTCAACACCAGACTGACCAACACTCTCGCTGCCGTTGTAGCCGAGGCGGCGATAGGAGTTAAGTTGTTCGGGCGAGATCAGTTGTGTGTAGCCGACCGATTGGGGTGCGAGGCCCGTGCCGAAGTGATAACGCGAGTTATATTCATCGGAGATGACCAGTCCGCCGGGGCTGATGGCGAGCAAACGCTGGGCTTCCTCGCGTGTGCCTTCGCACATGGGCAGGTAATTGCCCGGGCCGCTTGCTTCGATCTGGTCTTTGATGTATTCGGGGTCAAACCCGCACAGTTTGCCCAATTCGGATGTCAGGGCTCCCTGCATTTCGAGGTCGATCTGGTCGGTTTGAATGCCGAAGGCGAAGGCATCCGCCTGTGAGACGACAGGGAGACCGTCGCGGTCATAGATATCGCCGCGCGCAGGGACGCTGTATTCCATTTTGAGCACGTTACCGCCCGCAAGTTCGGGCATGATGATCGTGTCGTCCCAAATGACTTTCCATGCCCCTTCTTCAATGACAAGGCGCATGACGATGTTCCGCTGCAGGTCGCCAGCCAATACGGTCTTGTAGGTGACGTTGTAGCCTACTTCGGCTTTATAGGGTGTGATCAGGGATGAATTGACCGCGAATTCGACGCTGGATGCGCTCATTTCGTTCAGTGCAGTATTCCAGCGTTGGGAGAAATCCTCCAATGTCAGCACATCACGGCTTTGTTGAGCCAGCAGGGCGTACATGGTTTCGAAGTCATCTTTTTGCAATGCCTGTAAAAAAGCGGTGACTGCTGCCTGTGCATCGGGCGCAGGGATGATGGTCACATGCGCGGTGGGCAGGGGGGTGGGGGTGGCTAAAGATGGGAAAATTTCACTGATGCCCCCTGTTCCGCCTGAACTGCAGGAGGAAAGAAAAGCCAGTATCAGAATAATATTTATCCAGCGAAAAACTTTCATTCGTTTCCTTTCAATTAACCATTCGATGCGCCGCTCAGGATCGCGCCTGAAACCGGGCATTCATAATTCAATAATCGTTGACAGGCCGTGGGCACATCTGCACGGGGTGGCACGTCCAGCTTTTGCAGGGTCCGCACCACATGACACATGGGCAGGCCCATCACACTGGCATAACATCCGCGCATGGATTCGACAGGTTGAAAATCGGGATGCTGGATGGCGTATGCGCCGGCCTTGTCGAGCGGATCGCCTGTTTGGATGTAGGCTTGCACTTCATGGTCGGAGTAGGGCCGCATCGGCACATCGGTGACGCATAATTCGGTCAGCGTTTTGCCGTCGCTCATGCGGTAAATCGCCACGCCTGTGTATACCTGATGGGTCTTCCCGCGTAATTGCTTGAGCATGCGTTCGGCATCGGCTTCATCTTTTGGCTTGCCGATGATCTCGTCGCCGTCGATCACGGCGGTATCTGACCCGATGATGATGGCTTCGGGGTTTGCCTTGCCTGCAACCGCCAGCGCTTTGGCTTGCGCGAGGCGCAATACATAATCTTTTGGTGTTTCGCCTGTCAGTTGAGTCTCATCCACATCTGAGACGATGACATCGAACTTCCAGTTCCCAAGTGCAAGCAATTGTCTGCGGCGCGGAGAGTTGGATGCCAGCACAAGTGTGGCTGTATTTGTCATGCGCAGGATTCTAACACAGACTTTTTTACGACCTTAATCAGGGATGAAAGGGTGGTTTTGGAAGAAAACGAAAGCTGGGGGAATCTTTCGCGCACATTCGCGCATATCGCGATAGAGACGTAGTAGGTACTTTTTTATTCCCCACTGGCAGGTTATTCCTTCACGTTGTACAATGTGAGAAAATCTGTCTAGTCAATGCGGAGGCAAAATGCAGTTACTGAAAGATCGAATTTTGAGCGATGGGAAAGTGCTGGGGAATGGAATTTTGAAAGTGGATGGCTTCGTCAATCATCAGGTGGATCCGTTGTTGATGGATGCCTGCGGGCGGGAATTTGCAAAACGGTTTGCAAACGTCGGTGCAACAAAAATCCTCACGGCTGAAATTTCGGGCATCGCGCCTGCCGTAACCACAGCCGTTCATATGGGACTGCCCGTGGTGTACGCGCGCAAGAACAAGCCCATCACCATGCCAGACCAGGTGTATCTCACCCTCGCGCCTTCGCATACGAAGGGACGCATGGTCGAGTTGATTGTCTCTCCTGAATATCTCGAAAACAACGAAAAGGTTTTGATCATCGATGACTTCCTCGCTTCGGGCGCGACCATCCTCGGGTTGGTGCGTCTGGCAGAAGCCGCTGGCTCACAGATCGTCGGCATCGGCGCGCTGATCGAGAAATCCTTCGAAGGCGGTCGGGATGCGCTCGCTTCGCTGGGCGTACAGGTCGAATCGCTGGCTTGCATTAAGTCACTTGACAACGGCAAAATCGAGTTCGTGGATTAATCACGGATTATATTTCGCGCGTGATGCATTGCGGAAACTTCTTCGGCTTCGACTTGTTTCTCGTTTTATCGGCTGGATTCTTGCCTACATGAGTTTTCTCATCCCAGTCACCCGCCTCCGTGAAACCCCGAGCCTGATTGCGTTTCATCATCCTTCTCCAAGCTATAAATTTCACGTGCTCATTGTCCCGAAGCGGCAGGTGGATTCCCTTGCCAACCTCGACCCATCCGACACCGCTTTCCTGACCGACCTGTATGCCACGGCTCAGAGTCTTGTGAACGAATTCCACCTCAACGCCTACCGTCTCATTGTGAATGGCGGGGAGTATCAGGATTTTCCGCATTTGCATTTTCATCTTATTTCAGATTGAAAGGGTAGGGGCACAGCGCCGCTGTGTCCCTACAATATAAATACGTTTATGAACTCTATTGCCATCCTCGATTTCGGCTCTCAATACGCGCAGATCATTGCGCGCCGCATCCGTGAAGTGAACGTTTATTGCGAATTGTTCCCGTGGGATGCTCCGCAGGAAAAAATTCTCTCCATCAAACCCAAAGGCTTCATCCTCTCCGGCGGACCCAAATCCGTGTATGAAGAGAACGCGCCTTATATCCAGAAGTTCATCCTTGAATCGGGCTTGCCGATCTTCGGCATTTGCTACGGCATGCAGGCGTTGACTCATGCACTGGGCGGCGAGGTCAATCCATCCAATGAGCGTGAGTTTGGATTTGCCGAGATCGAGCCTTTGGTTCCCAACACAATGCTCGATGCCATTTCCAAGGTATGGATGTCGCATGGCGACAAGGTGACACGCCTGCCTCAGGGTTTTGTGCCGCTCGCCAAAAGTGGAAATAGCCCCTATGCTGCCATCGGGGATCTGCAGAGAAAATATTTCGGCGTGCAGTTCCACCCCGAGGTGAATCACACCCCAAACGGAATCGAATTGCTCAAGCATTTCGCCATTGATATCTGCGGCGCAAAACCCGAATGGACGCCCGCTTCCATTATTGATGAAAGCGTCAAGCGGATTCAGGCACAGGTGGGCGATCAACGTGTCCTCGCGGCGGTTTCGGGCGGCGTGGATTCTTCGGTGGCGGCGGCTTTGGTTCACAAGGCGATTGGCGACCAGTTGGTGTGCGTGTTCGTGGATACGGGTCTGCTCAGGCACAACGAAGGCGAGCAGGTCGCATCCGCTTTTCGGGGCGGGTTGGGTGCGGAATTAATTACCGTGGAAGCCAGTGCAGATTTTCTCGGTGCGCTCGCAGGGATAACTGATCCTGAACAAAAGCGGAAGATCGTCGGTGAGAAATTCATCCGCATTTTTGAACAGCAGGCCAAAAACGTCGGCCAGCCGAAATTTTTGGTGCAGGGAACGATCTATCCCGATGTGGTGGAATCGTCTGCGCCTGACCGCAACAAGGCCGATAAGATCAAAACGCATCACAACGTCGGTGGGCTGCCAAAGGATATGCAATTCGAGCTTGTTGAACCGCTGCGCTATTTATTCAAAGATGAAGTCCGTTTGGTGGGGGAAGCGCTTGGGCTGAGTGAATCTCTTGTTTGGCGGCAACCGTTTCCAGGTCCAGGCTTGACCGTGCGCTGTCTCGGGGAGTGTACGCCGGAGCGTGTATCCCGTTTGCGGGCGGCGGATGCGATCCTTTTGGAGGAATTATCCAAAGAAGGATTTTTAGGCAAGGGCGCCAAGACTTCGCAAGCCTTTATGGTGTTATTGCCTGTGAAGTCGGTGGGCGTGATGGGCGATTACCGCACGTATCAGGAAGCCGCCGCCATCCGCGCCGTGGTGACCGATGACTTTATGACCGCCGATTGGGCGCGCCTGCCGTATGACCTGCTGGCGAAGGTTTCGAGCCGCGTTGTGAATGAAGTGGATGGAATCAACCGCGTAGTATACGATGTAACCAGCAAACCGCCCGCGACGATTGAGTGGGAGTAGGGATTTACGACTTTTGATTGGCGATTGTGGAAGACGAATCGCTGTTTGGGAAATGATATGGGATGTTGATATGAACTTTGATTACGGCGATACCCTGAAACAAGCTGCACAGATGACGTGGCGACACAAATCCTTTTGGGTGCTGATGACGCTGCAAATGCTGCCATCCATGTTGATGATTCCTCTTTTCTTTTTCGCCCTTTGGTTTTTGGAAAATAGCCGCAACGGGGTTGGTGGAGTATGGATGGTTGTTTTCGTGCTGGTTTTGTTTCTGCTGCTCATTGCCAGTTTTCTCCTCATGGCATATTCCCACTCAGCTACGACTCTGGGAGTTATCCGCGTGGATCGGGGGGAGGAGAATATTATTTTCATGGATTTACTGCGCGATGCTCTTCCGTTTTATGGGCGTAGTTTGGGGTTGATCTTATCCATTCAGTTGACCATTGGGATGGTTTTTACGGTTATCTTTATGTTCATCGGGTTGATTTCTGTTGTGACCATGGGGATCGGGGCTATTTGTGCCCAGCCAATCATCCTGCTGTTGACTCCCTTATCCATGCTTTTAATGGCATTCATGGAAGCCGCGCAGACCGCACTGATCGCAGAAAACCTCAATGTGCTGGATTCCTTGAAGCGTGCCTTGCAGGTGGTCCGCGAACACGTGTGGAAGTATGTGATCATTTCGCTGATCGCGTATCTCGGCACATCCATTGTCACCAGTTTCATCTCCATACCGCTGACACTCCCTGCTGTTTTCATTGCCATGTCCACCGAATCGATGTCCCTGTCCGATTCGCAGACGGGAATGGCTGTCATGTTTTCCATGCTGTGTTGTTTCTTTCCCCTGATCTTTGCCCTCTCCGGTGTGACCCAGGCATTTATCAAGGTGACTCTCGGTCTTACCTACCTGCGGCTTGCCCGTCCAGCAGGGGAGCAGGTCATTGCCCTCGAAGAGCAAGCTCCCTAAAAACTGCAAACCCGAACCGCCGGAGACGGCGGTTTTTTCATGTAAACCCCCTCTTGGCGTCCAAAATCAGCAGATTTGGATATCAAGCTTGTAAATCCAAAAATCCCTACGTGGACGGATTTAATCGGGTAGTGTATGATATTACTTGTCAGCCGCCCTTATGGCTCGTGGGCAAAGGACAATTACGATTGAATTTAGAGTTGGTTGTGTGATATTTTGCTCTCGTCTTTTTGCCGCGAATAAATACGATTTTTGGCAAACTCTAAACTCAGGAAATTCAAGGAGATCATATGAATTTCAACTTTGGTGAAGTTCTTACCCGCGCCTGGCAGCATGTTTGGAAACACAAGGTCTTGTGGGTTTTCGGGATTCTGGCAAGTTGTGCACGGGGGAATGGCGGCGGGGGCGGCAATAACTCAGGCTCTCGATATCAAACTTCTGGGGATGACCTCCCGTTTTCAGGCGGCGAGATCGAGCAGACATTTACTCGGTTTGGTCAATATCTTGAGGATAATCTCTGGATTATTGCCGTTTTCATCGTAGCCATTTTTCTGCTCTCGTTAATCTTCTTTACCATTGGCATGATGGGCAGGGCTGGTCTGATCAAAGGCACGTATCAAGCCGAGATGGGTGCAGAGAGCCTGCAATTCGGCGAACTTTGGTCAGAGAGCATGCGTTTCTTCGGGCGCATCTTTGGTCTGAATTTTCTTTTTAGCTTTCTATCCTTTGTGATCGCCCTTGTAATTTTTGTGCCATTGATTTTCCTGGGCGTGGCCACGGCCGGTGTTGGCCTGCTTTGCCTTTTACCGCTCATCTGTCTTTTGATTCCCATCGCGATTGCGATTTCGATTGTGATTGAGCAGGCGCAGGCTGCGATCGTGATCGAAGACCTCGGCGTGATGGACGGCCTCAAACGCGGATGGGAGATTGCCAGATCCAATATTGGGCCAGTGATCGTGATGGCGCTTATTCTCGGCATTGGCGGCGGCATTGTTGGTACGATCATCTCCCTGCCGTTGATTTTAGCAGTTGTCCCCGTTGTGATCGGCGCAGGTTCTTTGCGTGAATCCCTGACCCCGGTGTATATTGCATTGGCTTGCTGTCTTGTATATTTCCCAGTGCTTCTTTTTTTCAACGGTATTCTCTCCGCCTACATCCAGTCTGCATGGACGTTGACCTACATGCGCCTGACTGCCAAACCCAAAGAGGAAGCTCCTGTTTTTGTTGAGGCCGATGCGTAAGTTTTTTGCCTTGCTTCTCAGCCTGGGGCTTTTGTTTGGCGCCGCTTCGAATGTGCGCGCCCAGCAAAACCTTGCCTCTGCGGATCTATACCCCGCGGATGCTTCAGCTTTCCCGACTGTTTCCGCCTTTTTGGATGTCTTCGACACGAATGGAATTTTCGTTTCAGGACTCAAGCCCGAAGCTGTTTCTGTTATCGAAGACAGTCAGCAGCTCCCGGTGGATTCTCTGATCGAGATTGCCGTGCCGTTGCAATTGGCCGTTGCCGTGAATCAAGGTCCGCCTCTCGATGCACGTGACTCGACCACGAATACTTCCCGCTTTCAACGCATTTCGCAGATTTTGGTTCAATGGGCACAGAGCCGTCCCGCAGACCTTCCCGATGACTACAGTCTCGTCAGTCAGGCTGGGCCAGTCATCAACCATGCCAGCGCCGCGGATTTTGTTGTGGGGCTCAATACCTTTCAGCCTGATTTTCGCGCCGCCACACCCAACCTGCAATCATTGGCCATCGCGCTTGACACGGTCAGCGCGCAGACCACACGACTCGGGGTGAAGCGTGCCATTCTATTCATCACTCCGCATACTGACGATATCAATATCGCCTCCTCGTTGGAGCCGTACGTCCAACGCGCCATTGAAAATGACATCCGCATCTTCGTCTGGTTTGTGGATCTTGAAACGACATTTACCACCACCAGCGCGGCGGCATTCAATAATCTCGCCATTCAAACGGGCGGGAGCATGTTCAAGTTCTCCGGGCTGGAAAGATTCCCCGACCCTGAATCATATTTTGCGGCGCTGCGACGCGTGTACGCGCTTTCGTATACCTCGCGTTTGAAAGCCGCAGGCGAACATTCCTTAATTGTGAAAGTGATCCTGCCTGCGGGGCAGTTGACTTCTGCTGAGCAGAAATTCGTCATGGATATCCAGCCGCCGAATCCATTCCCGGTCACGACCTCTTTACAGATCACACGGCGTGCCCCTGAAGATGACCCTTTCAATACTGAAGTCCTTTTACCTGCCGTGCAGGAAGTGGAGATCATCGTCGAATTCCCGGATGGACATCCGCGCCCGTTGACGCGCACCACCCTGTACGTGGATGGCACGATCATGGATGAAAATACCGTGGAGCCATTCAACCTGTTCACATGGAATCTGGCGGCTTACACCAGCACGGGCGAACATCAGATCATGGTCGAAGCCGTGGACACTTTGGGCTTGAGCAAAGCCAGCATGCCTGTGCCCGTTGTCGTGACGGTGGTCCAGCCGCCGAAAGGCATTTCCGCTTTGCTGGCGAGGTATCGCACGCCCATCACATTTGGCGCGATCATCCTGGCGGGGCTTGTGCTGTTTGCGATCCTCATCAGTGGCAGATTCCGCATGCCGTCCATCCGCGCTGCGCAGGAGGCCCGCCGCGCAGAGATCGATCCGCTTACACAGCCGATCCGTGCCCTGAATCCGATGCCTTCTCTGGTGGAGGAAAAAAACAAAAAGCGCCGAACCACTCCAAAGAAAACCGTGACAGTTTCAAAGTCAAATGGAGATGCGATGGCGTCCTTCATCCGAATTAATGGAGATGGTGTGCCCGCTGTCGCGGCGCCGATCCAACTCTTTGAAAAAGAGATCACTTTCGGCACTGACCCCGTGCAATGCACCCAGATTTTGGATGATTCCTCCATTGCGCCCATGCACGCGCGGCTCAGGCAAACTGAAGACGGCGGATTCCTGCTTTTGGATAACGGCTCGATCGCCGGTACCTGGGTGAATTACGAGCCTATCCCCCGTGAAGGCTATCGGCTTATGCACGGGGATATGGTAAACTTTGGTCAATTAAGTTACAGGTTCACGCTTCGGGTACCACCAGTGAACCAAAAACCAAAAATCACGGTATATAGCATCGAAGAATGATTCGTTCTTCCCTTCCTCACTTACACATTGCAGCACTTAGTCATGCCGGGATGTCTGGCAAGAATAATGAAGACCGTTATGCGGTTTCATCGTTCCAGCTAAGCAAGGATGATTCGCGCCCGTCACTCTTTGCCGTGGTGGCCGACGGTATCGGGGGACATCGCGCCGGAGAAGTGGCCGCCGAACTTGCGGTCAATTACATCACCGCTGTTGTTGCTGAAAGTAATGCCAAGAAACCCATCAGTATTCTTGAAAATGCCATCCACCATGCCAGCCAGTCCATTGCTTCGCACTCAGCGGGCAAAGAGGAAGAGGACGGTATGGGCTCCACCTGCGCCTGCGTGTGGGTGATCGAGAACAGGCTGTACACCGCCTATGTTGGCGATTCACGCATTTATCTTTTGCGCGGCAAACATATTCAGCGCCTGACCATTGACCATACCTGGGTGCAGGAAGCCTATGAAAAAGGCATCATCACCGCCGAACAAATGCACGACCACCCGAACCTGCATGTCATCCGCAGGCATCTGGGCGGATTGAAATTGCCCGATGTGGATTTCCGCTTGCGGATCGACGATACAGAATCGAATGAAGAGTCGATCAACAATCAGGGTTTTCATCTTGCCCCCGGCGATACCATTCTGATCTGTAGCGATGGCCTCACCGACTTGGTGTGGGATGACGAGATCCTGAAAACCATCCGCTCCAAAAAGGATATGAAGGCCGCAGCTGAGTCGCTGATCAATATTGCGAACGAACGCGGTGGTCACGATAACATTACTGTTGTGATGATGACCATGCCTTATTTGGAGGAAACAGGCAGAAAGAAAGCGGGCATCCTCGATTGGTTGTTGGGAGAAGATTAAAAATAAAGGGTCACGAAGATTTCCTTCGTGACCCTTTTTGATTCTTTGTGATGCCTCTTTTGGGGAATTTGCCTTCGGCCGCTTCGTACTCCGCCGAAACCTGATTCAACAACAAGGAACAGAATCTCAGCCTTGTCAGGTCTTTTTCACATCATTTTCACGGTCAAGCCATAGCTCGCGGTATTTTCTATTCCAATCGATCAAGAACCTGACTGCGATCACAGCGCCCATGCCCAGTGCAGCCCACATCGAAATATCGCGGATGTTCAATAGCCACAGCGCAGGCGTAGCGAGAACGCCTGCAAATACACTCGCCCGCGCCGAATGGCGGACCGTCAGCACAAGCAGAAGCAATAAGCCAAAACAGACAAGGAATGCCAGCAGATTAATCGCCAGCAAAGCGCCGCCTGTGGTCGCCAGTCCCATTCCGCCGCGGAATTGAGCGAAGACGGGCCAGCAATGCCCAGCCACTGCAAAAGCGGCGGTGATTGCAGCGATATAGGGTTGGCCGATCTGTAAAGCCAGATAGGTTGGAATGAACCCCTTGGCGAGGTCTAAAGCAAAGACGAGCGCACCCCAGCCAAACCCCGCCTGACGAATCGTGTTGGTTGTGGTGGCATGACCCGAGCCTGCATCACGCACATCCACTTTTTTTACGTAGCGGGTGACCCAAATGGAAAACGGGAGTGATCCGCACAAATATCCAAGAATGGGGAGGAGGATGGGAAAAGCGGTTGTCATGGTAGGGTTGGGCAGGAGGAGAGATCGGGGAAGAATTCCTGTCCGTATTTTAGGAGCAGGTCACTTTCTTCGATGGGGAAGGTGAGCAGCACCGATAACAAACGCGATTTGTTCAGCGGTTCGGCCCACAAGCGGATTTTATATGGCTGGCCTTCCTCCACGGCATCCACTTCGTAAAGCAGAAGCTTGTCTTTACTACAGGATGCCACAAGCGTGGCTTCGTCGTAGCCTTCGAACATGACCTTCAGGGCATCTTCATTGTAGAACCATGAAATGTCATCGGTGCCCGCTTCATCACAGAACAAATATATAGTGACATCGGCAAGCGATGACATGGTGCGATGAGTCCACGAAACGGTGGCTTGCAGTTCCTTGACCGTGTAACTGCGCAGCCAGTTCACTTCGGTAAATAATTCCTTTCCGAATTCCAGCGCATATTTGACGTCGTTTTCGGTGGGTTGCAGGGAGGCGCAGCTGACACTCAGGTCAGATTTTTCGGTGCTTTGCGATCCGCAGGCGCTGATGAGCAGGGCAAGAGCAAATGCAAAAATAAAGGGATAAATTTTTTTCATTGGTTTTCTCCTCTATGGCGAGTTATTCCGCCAGTGTGTTGCACCAGGCGGGCGTTTTTTTGATTAATTGAGAGAATCTATTCTTATAGATTCTCTGGACCTCTTGTTATCGCGGCACCTTGAATGGGGTTACGTCAGGGTCGATGATCTCGTCGAATTCACGGGCGGCGAGATGTCCGCTGAAAATGGCTTGGGCGATGATGTTGGGGGCTTCGGCATCGCCGATCAGCCGCAGAGATTTGAGTTTGCCTTCGGCGAGTGCGGGTTTGAGCTCGTGATAGAGCGCATCGTTGGGGATTCGGTCTGTGACCATGACGATGGCATCGCAGGGCAGAGTCGATTCAGCGGAGGTGATGACGTTCGTGACTGTGGCAGTTTTCGGGTCGTGCGAAGCGATGACATGGTTTGGGAGCAGGGAGATGTTTAGGTCATGCATCCGCTTGAGGATGCGATCCTGTTCGAGGGTGAATTGAGTCCAATATGAAATGCTGGGGGCGGGAGTCATCAATGTGACTTCGCAGCCGTTTTGAGTGAGCAGCTCAGCGAGGACGCCGCCCATGTAGTAATGGTCGTCGTCGTAGATGAGGACTTTGCCTGAAGGAAAATTGTTGTTCATCAAGTCGTCGGGTGTGAAAATTTTTGCACTGCCTTGCACGGGGCGTGTGAGGTAACGGCCCATGCCGTCGCGCCGCCAGGTTGCACCCGTGGCGAGGATAACATGCGGCGCGCCCGCTTCGAGAACGTCTTGCGCGGTCATTGGGCTGGAGGGATAGAAGAAAATGTTTTCGGCCTTATTGATCTTTGTGAGGCGGTAATCCATGACGCGCCGCCATTCGTTGAGGTTGGGCAGGGCTGATTCGAGCAGTACGCGCCCGCCTGCTTCGCGCCGCGCATCGGTGAGGATGACATGATAACCGCGCTGACCGAGTGCGCTTGCGGCTTCGAGCCCCGCAGGCCCTGCGCCGACGATGAGGATTTCATCTGCGCTTTTCTTTGGTGCGATGATCTCAGGATGCCAGCCGCGCCGCCATTCTTCGCCCATGGTTGGGTTTTGTGTGCAGCGAATGGGAACGAAGCGTGTATCGCCGGTGACGCAGATGTTACAACCAATGCACTCGCGGATGTCTTCATGTTTGCCCGCTTTGATCTTGTTTGGCAGAAAGGGGTCGGCGATGCTGGGGCGGGCCGCGCCAATAAGGTCCATGATGCCGCGCTCGATGGCTGAGACCATTGAATCGGGTGAGGTATAGCGTCCCACGCCAACAACGGGTTTGGTGGTGAGTTTTTTGACGAAGGAAATATATTTTTCCTGGTGGCCTTCTTTTCCAAAACGGGAAGTGACCGAATCGTTTGCCCAGTTGCTGACGTTGACATCCCACAGATCGGGAAGTTCGGCGAGCATACCAACGATATCCTGTGCTTCACCATCGAATTGCATGCCGTCAGCGCCGAGCAATTCATCCACTGCAAAGCGGACGGCGACGGCGCAGGTATCGCCGACGGCATCCTTTGTGTCTTCGATGAGTTCGCGCAAAAAACGCACGCGGTTCTCGAGCGAGCCGCCGTATTCATCAGTGCGGTCATTGTCTTTGGAGAGCAGGTGAAAGGCCAGGGTCATGTTGTGTGCGGCGTAACAGTAGACAATGTCGAAGCCCGCCTTTTTTGCGCGGATGGCGGCGTTACGGTGCCATTTGCGAACCTGTTTCAGATCCTCTTTCGAGGCGGCGCGGCTTTGACCGGGTTCATATCCGCTGCCGCCGGTGATGCCTGCCGAACGCGGCCCGAAGGCGGCGGCGCGTGAATAAAGATTCGAGGCATCGTGGCTGTTGTAGGTGAGTTCGATGCCAGCCAGCGCGCCGTGTTTGTGGACGGCTTCGGTCATCAACTGCCAGGTGGGGATATCGTCATCGCTCCAGATGCGGCCTTCGAAGAAAGGGGAAAGGTCACTGGTGTAGTGAATTTCGGTCTCCTCGGTGCAGACCACGCCCCAACCGCCTTCGGCTTTCATTCCACGCATGGCGGCCATGCCTTCGGGCATCCGCCAGCCGAATCCGTTGCAGTGCGGCACTTGATAGAAGCGATTCGGTGCGGTGACAGGACCGATCTGGATGGGTTGGAAGAGAATGTCGTAGCGTGAGGTCATAAAAAACTTCCTTGTCCCTAAAGGTTTCTAAAACCTTTAGGGTCTAGGTTTTAGGAGCAGTTTGGCAGGTTGGGAAAGAGGCGGATGGAATAATCGTCGAGAAGCGACTGGGATTCCGCTGGAAATACGATCATGGTGACGATGATGCGGTTGTCCGTATCGCTCTGGACCCAGTAATTGATCTTGTACTCGAAGCCAAGGTTGTAGGTTTTGAATTGGTACAACCTGATTCCTGAATTGAGTTTGCATTCGGCGATGGATTCGTAGCTTTCGTAATTGGCGAAGATGGCGCTCCAGTTGGTGTCGCTGAAATCGCGGTTGAGGTCGGGTTCTTCGTAGCCGCAGGGCTTGATCCGTGCTTCGAGGTAGGCGACTGCGCCCTGCACGATGTTCTGCCAGGTGACGGAATACGCGCCTTCCAGCGCGGCTTCGCTTTGATCCCAGTCTGAATCGAATGTATCGCCTGTGTAGGAGAGTGCGCGGTCAATATCTTGTTGGGTGGGCTCAGACGAGATGCAAACAGGCGTAACCGTTGGCAACGGTGTGTTCGTTGCTACGACTCTGGGGGTGGATGTGATTGTGGGAGGGGGGAGCGGTGTGGAAGTGGGCGGTGGTGCGGGGGGCTTTCCACAGGATGAAAGAATAACTGCGGCGATAAGGAGAATGAAGATTTGTTTTTTCATGTTATCTCGTCTGTATCAGAGTTTGATACAGACGAGTATAGCACGACAAAATAGGCGGGGCAATTTAATTACACAAACGCGGTTTTATGCTTTTGTCCCTGTGAACATGCGCACGAAGAAGTCGGATTTGAAAATGATCTGCCGATTTTCGAGTTGGGCCTGATTCAAGTCGGCATTGATTTTGTCCATGCCAGCCTGATAAATTTCTTCGCTGAGCAGAGCCAGTTGTGACGTGGCATTATGCTTGATGAAGGGATCGTTCAGCACGGCCTTGCCCACATGCAGGTTTTGAATGTGCTCCACATTTTGCATTTGGAAGCCTTGAAAGCCCGCTTGGTTCATCAGGATTTCAATCGTTCTGGCCGAGGGATAACGGTTGAGGTCGGTTTCGTACACGGTATCGAAATAATCGTAGATGTACCAGCTGCCGTCTCCACTGTGCGGGTCATGTCCGATGATTGCCAATGTGCCGCCAGGTTTTAGAGCACGGAAGGCTTCGTTGACAAAGGCGGCATGGTCGCCGAAGTGATGAATAGCATCCACACAGTAGATCAGGTCAAAGGTCTCGTTTTGATATGGGAGTTGAGTGGCTGTGCCGCGAGTCAACTGGATGGGGGCGGGCTGATTACGAGCCTGTGCGATCATCCCCGCCGAATAATCCATGCCGTAAAGCTGGGGCGTGACTTGATGTAACAGATTCAGCCAGAAGCCTGTGCCGCTGCCCGCTTCCAGGATACGCTGAGATTTGGTTCGTTTGGCAAGTTCGAGCAGGGCTTGTCCACGTTCCCAGAATTGCGTGGAGGGATACCTTTGGTTATATTCGGGTGCGATCTTGTCGTAGTTAAGATGTTTGGTTTGCATAAACACTCTGAATTCATGGGGCAAAAGTTTCTTACTGATTTCTTCTTGTCAGAGTTGTCGGTTATAGAACGGGAAGCGATGATCGAATTTCAAAAAGACCACCCTATTATCTTGCTAAACTGGATAAGTTAATTCTTTATACAAACATACGTGGATGCAAACAAACGCAGAAAACGCTGATCTTTCGCTTTTATCAGCGTAAATCAGCGTTCACCTATGTCCCAAATTAAATTCGGGGTTGATCATGTTTGTTGTTCGGGTACGATTTCCTTCACACGTCCCACCTGCCCATCCATCAAGCGGACTTTGATGCCGTGCGGATGATTAGGCGATTTGGTGAGGATGTCTTTGACGATTCCCCTGGTAAGTTTACCCGTGCGCTGGTCCTGTTTCAGGACGATCAGTACGGTGATGCCTGGTTTGATGTTGGTTCGGGTTTGACCGTTCATCAATCATGCTCCATGGCTGTCATCCACGGGCGGATCTCGAAGATGAGCAGGCCCGATTTCACGGCAGGGTCATCGGCGGCGAAGGCTTCGATCTCTTCCTGCGAAACCTCTTTGGTCGTGACCATCATCCCGCCGACATCGGGGAGAAGGAAGGGTCCGCCCAGTTGGAGCTTACCCTGCTCATGCAATTTCAAATAATGCCCCACGTGCTCGTTGACTCCATCCTGCTGGCGATAGTCCACGCTGTATTGCCATTTGGGGCCAGGTTTGTGGATGACGACGAATCGAATGGGGCGTGCGGGTTGATTTGTCATTTTGTTTTTGCCTTTCACATTTTAAAGTTGAGATGTTTTGAAATTGACAGATGTCCTAACTCAACAATCCTCTTGCGAATGTCAGGAATGCCTGCACGTCGTTGAAGTTCGTGACCATGCCTACAGAAATGCGCACGGCTCCTGATGATTTTCCGTCAATGCACAGGCGGAAGTCGTCGATGCTCATTTTGTCTTTGTGGTCGGGGGAAGTGAAGCACACGTCCAATTCCACGCGGGAGATGCCGAGCGCCACTTCACCCGCGCCGGGGTTGCAGAAACAGCCCGTCCGCAGTGAGATGTTGACCTTGTTGGCTTCACTTTCGATAAAGCGATGATCGAAGGCTTTGCCGTTCTTGTCGTAAAAATTGACCGTGACCGCGCCGCCTCTTCCTTCGCTGGTAGCTGGTCCGAACAAACGGACAAGCGGCTCCCCGTTGCTGTGTTTCATGGCGGTCAGGTTTTGCAGCAGCCAGCCCGTAAGCGTTCTGACCCTTTCGCTGATGGAATCATAGCCGATGGATTCGATGTGCTTGAGTCCGATCTCGATGGCGGGGATGTTGAGATAATCGAGCGTGCCATCTTCGAAGGCGGGGGCGCCGTCGGCGAGATAATATTTATCACCCTGCACCGATGCGACCGTGATGGTTCCGCCCGCGAACCAGGGACGATGCAATTTCGAAAGCGCGGATTTGCGCGCGATCAATGCACCCAGCCCGGTGGGGTAGCCGAAGATTTTGTAAAACGAAATAGGCACGAAATCAGGTTTGACTTTGCTCAAATCGAGCTTATTGGTTGGCACATAAGCGGCGGCGTCGAGCAGCACATCCCAGCCGTGGGTGTGGGCTTTCTCGATCCACTCCAGCGGATGTTTGACCGAGGAGAAGTTGGATTGCGCGGGATATGCAAAAAGGTTGTATCCGTTCTTCGAAGGCCGCGCCAGTTCCAAGTCCAGTTGTGAAGCGTCGACTCTCATCTCGGGCAGCATAACTGGAATGTAAGTCACCTCTGCGCCGCGTGCATGTGCAAATTCCCGAATCCCATTCACCGAATTGTGATTGTCGAAGGTCAATAAATAACGCCCGTTCGGGAAGGGGTAACTTTCGCCAACGAGTTTGAGCGCGCTGCTGGCGTTGGATGTGAAGATGGCGAGATATTCGTTTGGATCGGCATTGAAGAATTTGAGGATGTACTCGCGCGTGCCTTCGACCAACTCGGTAGCTGCCAGTGAAGTGGGGTTGGACGAATGCGGGTTGCCGTAGACGTTCTCGTTCAAAAGTTTGTGATGTTTTTGAATTTGCGATTCGGCATAGATGCCGCCGCCCGTGTAATCAAGATAGACATGCTCGCCCGCATCGAGTCGGAAGTAATCTGTTTTGCGAAGTTTATCGAGCGCTTCTGTTTTTTTGTAAGATGGATATTGCTTGAGAAAGGTTTCGAGTTCGTTTGATGACATAAGTGTTTTCCTGTCTTCGCCCTTCGATTACGCTCAGGACAAAATTATATTTTCACCGGGTTGCTCAACTTGCCGAGACCTTCAATCTCCACATCCACCATGTCGCCGTTCTTTAATTCGCCCACGCCCGATGGCGTGCCTGTGAAAATGACATCGCCAGGCTCCAGTGTCATCACGGATGAAATGAAGGCGATCAAAGTATTGATGTTGAAGACCATGTCACGCGTGGATGCCATCTGGCGCATCTGGCCGTTCACGCGGCAGGTCACCACGGCGTCGGACGCATCGAACTCGGTGTCGATCCACGGACCGAAGGAACAGAAGGTATCAAAGCCTTTGGCGCGGGTCCATTGACCGTCTGATTTTTGCAGGTCGCGCGCGGTGATGTCGTTGCCGATGGTGTAACCGAAGACATATTCCTTCGCGTTTTCGGTGGTGATGTTTCGTCCGCGTTTGCCGATGACGACGACCAATTCCGCTTCATGCTCCACCTGGCTGGATTGCGGCGGCAGGACGATGTGTTCGCCGTTCGAGATGATCGAGGAAGGCGGTTTCAAAAAAATGAGCGGCACTTTGGGGACTTCGTTGCCCAATTCCTTTGCGTGTTCCACATAGTTGCGGCCCACGCACAGGATCTTGCTTGGTACGCAGGGCGCGGCCAGTTTCAATTCTCCAACAGGAATCTTTGCCTCGCGGCGGCGGTATTCACCGAAGATATCACCCTGAATTTCACCGACCTTGTCATCCAACATCCAGCCATACACAGCCTTCTCGGGCAGGTACGGCGCTTCACCATTGGTTTGATAACGAACGATTTTCATGCGTCTCCTATGTCACCACGAAGTAAAAACAAAAATGCAGGACAAACTGGGTTTGCCCTGCATCTATTATACAAGCCAACTGCGATTTAATGATTGGAGGATGACGGCGGCTTCGGCAGTTGCGGAATGATCCAGTTGATCAGCGCCTGTGGCGAGCGGGTCTGGATATAGATCTTGCCGGGGCCGCTCAACTCAACCACAAACCCTTCGCCGCTGAACAGCGTGGACTTGAATCCGCCGATGGGTTTGGGTGTGACACCCATGTTCCCGTCGAATGCAACGAGGTGGGAAGTGTCTACTGTGTATTTTTCACCTGCGCCGAGGGTCTTTTCGTAGATCGCACCGTAGGAAGAAACCAATAACGTGCCTGAGCCTGTGGCTTCAAGCATCGAAACGCCCTCGGCAGACATAAAGGCTTTTACACTCACTTTGGCAGTCAGCTCAACGGATGCTTCGGAAGCCATGTATGAACCAGACTGGATCATCAGTTTACTGCCGCTCATTTCGATCACGATAATATCACCGGGCAATTCGGGGGCGAGTGTTATTTCTCCGCCCTGTGCAGGAGCCTGAAAGAAATTCTGGAAGAAAGATTCGCCTCCCAGCACGGCGCGTCCCAGTGATTTGAGGAATCCGCCTTCGGCTTTGGTTTCGATCTGCACGCCCTCCGACATGCTGACCATGGCCCCAGCCTCGGCGCGGATGCGCTCATTGGGGGTGAGCTTTGCAATTGCGAGGGAGTACGACGGGCGGTGAACGACTTCAATATCCATTTTTTTATGTCTCCTTGGTAAATTTTGAGGAACGCAGACACAAGTCCACATTCCTTTGGCGAATGAATTACTTGACGATCTTTATCTCGATCCGTTCCGCATCATCCAGCAATTCACTGACAGATTTATGCAGAACGGGATGGACCAAATCCGGGGCGATCTCTGCCAGCGGTAAAAGCACAAAGGCGCGTTCATGCAGGCGCGGATGCGGTACTACCAGCGGAGGCGTGTAAATGACCATGTCGTCAAAGAACAGGATGTCAATGTCGATCAGGCGCGGACCATTTGTAAAGTTGGGCACACGTCCCAGCGCCGATTCGAGCCGCTTGATATGAGCGATCAATGCCTCGGGCTTGAGATACGTCTCCACTTTTATCACCTGATTGAGGAAGGCAGCCTGTTCAGTGAAGCCCCAAGGCGGTGTTTCATAAACCGATGATTTTTGCTTCACGTTCATCTGCGGCGTGAGATTGCTGATCGCCGTTTTGAGATTCGTGAGACGGTTGCCCATGTTACTTCCGAGCGCAAGATAAACAGTGTGATCCATGATTGCCCTTGTTTTACTTTGGGTCTTTTGAGAAAATATAAATGGGTCCGCGGGGTACGCTGATTCTTCGATCTATAGATAAAAAATTAAGGCTTGTGCTCGTCGTAATGCTCGGCAAAATCTGCCGCGAGCCAGCCTTCGATGTCTTTGTTCGTGAAGGCCGAGTCGGGCAATCTCTTCACGAATTGAATCATATCCTGTCGTTTGCTTTCAAATTGTTTTTGCGCTTCTTCATCTGAAAGCTGTTTATATTTTACGATCAATTCCGCGTTGAAGGCATCCGTGTCACGATCCTGCCATGTAAAGTTTGGATCGCTCAAAATACCTTTGATAATGGTCTCGCCTTCCTCCCACCAGCCGATGACATGCCCGAGTAGTTCGGGGAAATTCTCAACACCCTGCTTGTTTAGGAAGGCGGCTTTATCCTCGATCTTTTCAAAGTCTTCGATGTACGTGCCCCATCCATGCTCAAGCGTATCCAAAATTAAAAAGCGACTCGAAGCCACCAGATGCTCGCGGGCATGATTGATGAAAATGCCATTGACCCAGGTTTGCACGCGGCGATTTTCCCACGCGGCCTTGTTCATGGATCGTAAATCTGCCACGATTTTCTGACGGGTTTTCTCGAAGTGTGCGAGAAATTGCGCTTCGTTCCACCCTTTGTACTTTGCCACGGCTTCTGCGTTGAACGCATCAAAATCATATTTCTTGCGCGCAAATTCACGCCCCTCCGCGGTGGCGAGGATGATCTCCATGCCTTCCTCCCACCATGCCAGCACGTGTGCAAGCATGTCGCGAAACTGCTGATAACCCTGCGCGTTGACCCGCTTCAATCCCTCGTCCGCAGGCCAGCGATCAAATCTCTCAATATAAGTTTTCCATTCGATCTCAAGAAAATCAAGCGTACGTTGTTTGAAGCTGGACATGATGTTCTCCGTGTTTATAAATTTATTCGCCCTTCGACTGCGCTCGTCGTTCCGCTCAGGACGGTGTATTACTCAGTCAATGAAACGATCTCTGAATCTTTCAAAGCGTGATGTAAATCCGCGCTTTTGAGGATGACCGCCGTATTTCGCATTCCTGACCCGATGGAAATTTCCTCTTCGAGCATCACGCTCGAATCGATCAACACCTTGACCTGATTCAGCAATCCGAAGGGCCCCACCGTCCCGATGCGGTATCCCGTCACCGCCAAGACTTCGTCTTCGGTGGCCATTGAAACCCGCGACTTTCCAAGATGTTTCCGCAAAATCTTCCACGAGACTTGGGCAGGGCCAGCGACCAATGCCATTATAAATTCATCCTCTGCAATGCGGAACAGGATACTTCGAACTACCTGCGAAGCCCGCTGACCACGGTCGCTCGCCGCCTGCTCAAACGAGTGGACAGGGTTTTCGTGGCGAAAGACCGTATGCGGCACGCCAAGTTGTTCCAAAGCAATACTGACGGGAGGAGTTTCCATTTTTATTTCGTCTTCTCTTTATATCCGCACAGTTTGATGACGGGGCACTGCGGGCAATTTGGTTTGCGCGCGTGGCAGACTTCGCGCCCGAGGCGGATAATGTTCAAATGCGCGGCGTAATAGGTTTCAGGCGGAAAAACGGATTCGAGATGCGGGTGAGCCTGTTCCACGGTCATTTTTTCGGGACGTAGACCGATGCGGCCCGTGACGCGATAGACATGTGTATCCACGGGGAAGGCGGGCATGCCGAGTGAAAAGCACAGGACGATGGCGGCTGTCTTCGGACCGACGCCGTTGAACTTCGTCAGCCAGGAGCGTGCCTCTTCGATGGGCAGACCAGCTAAAAAGTCCAGATTGAGCGAGCCGCGTTCTTCGGTAATGGCACGTAAAACCTGTTGAATGCGCGGTCCCTTTTGATTCGCGAGTCCTGCAGTTTTGATCGCGGCAATCACATCCTCGGTCTTCGCATCGCGGACAGATTCCCAGGTGGGGAATTTTGCGCGCAGGGCTTCGAAGGCGCGGTCGCGATTGATGTCATTTGTATTTTGCGAGAGGATGGTGGAGACGAGTTCGTCCACAGCGGGGAGCGGGTTGCGCCAGATGGGCTCGCCGAATGCCGTGAGCAGGGTTTGATGGATGAGGAGCGCGCGTTCTTTTGGATTTTTCATAATGTATCGAGCAATTGTAGCGTATTCTCGATCACGTCGCGATGTTTTTCGGGGATGATGTTTTGAAAGAGTTGGGCGGTATGTTTGTATAGATCGAGTGCGGCTTTTCCGCGTGTGATGTAGGCGGGGGCATCTGCAATGATATCTGCGCCAAGCGCGAGGCGGAATGATTTTGTCCACGGGTGGTCGATGCCGATGGTTTGCTGGATGACATCGAAGTAACGGTTTTCACTTTCCATCAGCATTCCGCGTTGAACGGTGACTGCGTTGGCAAGCCCGTTGAATAATCCCCACACGGCATACAAGACTTTTGATTCATCGTTGGCTTTTAACCCGCCGACGATCTTGTGTACTTCCTCGGCGCAGCCCATTAATTCTTCGCTGGCATATTCATCTGCGGCGGGTTGTATTTTTTGCCAGTTGAAATCCTGTGCGGCTTGTTTCAACCCTGCAATTGAGCCTGTGTCGTCTGTGAGGATGACCATTTGACGAAGCCCCGGCACCGCCCAGATCGCTTTTTCTGGATGGGTGAGGGATGTCCGTTCCTGCTCGATGGTGAGGTATTTCAAACTGACGAGATGCCCGTCCATATTGCGGAGGATGTAATTCGCTTCACGCGAGAGTGACTCGACGAAAATATCCACATCGACATCGCTGTGGGCTGTGTTTTGTCCGCGCGCATAACTGCCGACCAGCGCAAGACCAAGAACACCCGACTGGGTCAGCCGGGTGATCAGGGATTTGATAAATGGGTCTTCGTGGAAATTCATGCGAGTTGGAAGGCAGGATATGATTCGCCTGTGACCAGTCCGCGATGATTGGTGAGTTGTTTCTTTGGGCCGAAGGCTTCCAGAGATTTCAGTTGTGAGTCGTTGAGGGCTTTTAGTTGACGCAATATCTCAAGCGTGACCGCTGGGCGTACGCGCACACTGGATTCGAGTTCGTCGTTCATGCGGGCGGCGTCGCCGTCTGTGACTTTGAATGCGATGCCGACACCGTATTCGCCGTACACGCCGGGCATCAGGCCGATGAGCTGAAAACCTTCCGCGCCGCGTTTGGTGACGATTCTGCCTTCACCAGCCTGCATTAATTCGCAATCGAATTCGCCAAAGTTGCTGACCATTTCCGGGTGGGCGATCATGGCGGAGGTGATCTTTTTGCAGGCCGTTGCACGCGTTTCGGAAAGTTCACGCGGGTCGCACAAGCGCGCCATCCCGAGAGCGGCATTGAAAAGCGGAACGGCAAAGTTGGGCGCGGAGCAGCCGTCGATTCCCAATTCCACTTTTTCCTTTTCAAACTTGCACATTTCGGCGAATGTGGAGAGGATATCCTGTTGAATGGGGTGGCTTTTATCGAGGTAATTTTCGAGGGGCAGTCCGCGCATTTTTGCATGGGCAAGCATGGAGGTATGTTTACCGGAGCAGTTGTTGAAATTGGCGGTGGGGAGGATATCCTGCTTGATGACCTTCTTCAGGAGGACCGTGTCGCCGGGCAGATGTCCGCCGCACTGCAGGTCTGTTTCCTGAATCCCGATCTTGGCCTGCATGGCCTTGACTGTGTCGAGATGGATTTGCGCGGTCTCGTGCGATGCGCACGAAATTGAAATTTCACTCTGCGTGAAGTTGAAGTGTTCCGCGCCGCCGCGTTCGATGAACGGGAGCGCTTGAAAGGGCTTGGCTGATGAGCGTAAAAAGGCGACCTCGTGTGGGTCGCCATAAGAATGCAAAAGCGTGCCGTTTGAATCAACGATGGCGATGGAACCAATGTGGGTCGATTCCACCACGCGGCCGCGGGTTAACTCAAGGAGGGGTTGGCGTACGGTCATTAATCCTCGTTGTATTGACCGGCCGCATGATTTGGGCGGGAGTTATAGTGGAGCAAACCATAGCGCAGGCGTTGGGCGAATTGCTTTTGGCGCGCTGCCGGGGCCTTGTACCATGTCAGGAGTGAAGTGACCAGTTTCTCGATCGCCGCTGGATTCGGTTTTTTAGTCGTGATCTTTTCCAGTTTGTCGTGCGTGTGTTTGATGAAATCCAGTTGAGCTTTCACGATGGTGGGGGTGATCACGCCGCCGCGGCTGCTGATGATGGTATAGCCTTTGAAGTCCGGGCTCAACAAGGCGTTCAACGTGGAAAGCCAGTTGGTGAGATTCGAGCCTGCAAAAAATGGAGGTTGATTTTTCAACACGGCATCGCCGACAAAAACGATCTTTTCATTGGGCAGGTTCACCCAAATGGAGCCACTGGAAGGACCGGGATAATGTTCCAACAAAACGGGGGATTCACTCCAATGCAGGGTCATCTGATTGAGAAAGGAAATCTCGGGAGGCGCCCAGCGGACACTGCCCAGCCCGGCAATGGATTCCCAATCTGAGCCTGTCTCTTCGCCCTGGGCTTTGAAGGTATTGGGGCGTGTGCGAAAGGTGTTGGCTGTCTTTTCGTGTGCGATCACTGTGCAATCCATGGCGCGTGCGCCGAGGGTGCGGTCGGGGTGTGCATCGAGATTAACGAGGACACGTTCCATGCCTCCGCCCAGATTCATCAAAGCAGCGCGCCATGAGCGCGCGTCTTCGGGGGAGGGAGGTGCATCGATTTGGATCAATCCGCGGGGGGTGACGATCACGCCGAGTGTGACCCCGGGAAACTGATCTTCGATGAAAATATTACTGGTGATTTCCTGCATGCTGCTCCTGAAAAAAAATATTGAAAAAGATTATGGCTTGTCTTCCTTGATGGTCAAACGGCCTGTCTGGCGTTTGAGCTGGCCCGTTGCCTTCTTTTGCGCAACAGGCAGGGTGAGGAAAAAGGTGGTGCCTTTTTCGAGTTCGCTTTCGACCCAAATCTGCCCGCCGTGACCCAGCACCGCAAGCTTGCAGAAGGACAACCCAATGCCAATGCCGCTGGGGTTGTTGTTCTTGCCGCGCAATCGGGTGAACTTGTCGAAGACACGGTCACGGTCCTGTGGGGGAATGCCGGGGCCGTTGTCTTTCACCCAAAACTTGACGAACATTCCATCGGTGGTTTGTGCGCCGACTTCGATATGCCCGCCCATGGGTGTGTACTTGATCGCGTTTTCGATCAGGTTGATGAACACACGATAGATCATATCCACGTCCACCCAGATGAGCGGGAGGACGGAATTCGCCTTGTTTTCCAGAGTCTGTTCGCGGTTTTCCACGCCGCGCTCTGTGTCACGGACCGATTCACGAATCAGCGCCACTGGATCGATCGCATGCTGATCAACGATCGGCTGGCCTGATTCGAGGCGGTTGGTATCGAGCAGGGAATACACGAGGCGTTGAATGCGTCCCGCTGAACTGCGCGCGATGTTGAGCATCATTAACAGGGTCTCGTCGTTCTCGGGCAGCATGTCTTTCATCATCTCGAGGCTTGAAACAATGTTGCCAAGCGGCGAGCGGATGTCGTGATAAATCATGTCGGTCATATCTTTGCGCAGGGCATCCAGTTCCTTGCGTTCGGTAATGTCACGCAGGATCCACTGCACCGAATCGCTGTCTTCGATCTCCACACGGTGCGCATGGACTTCGATCGGGATGACCCCGCCGTTCTGTTGATGCAGGTCCGATTCGTAGTTGCATTCATCATTGCGCTTGAGCGTTTCGAAATTAAGCCCGGTGTTGTTCCACTTGACTTCATGCAGCTGGTCGATGCTCATAGTGTGAAGCTGGTCGTTGGTATAGCCGCTTAAGATCACGGCCTGTCGATTCGCTTCCAACACTCTGCCTTCCCAATCCGTGATCAAGATCGGGTCAACGCTGTCTTCAAATAACTCGCGGTATCTTTCGTGGGCACGCTTCAGCCGTTCGAGGAATTGGGCATTCTGAATGGTTGTGCCCGCAAGGCTTCCCAAACCAGTCAACACCAGCAGCGCATCCATGTCGAACGCACCGGAGATGGGATTGATGGCCTCAAGAATGCCGATGACTTTTCCCTGGGTCTGGATCGGGACGATGGCAACAGCCCGCATCACGATTCCCCCGAACTTGTCCACTTCACTAAAACGCTCGTCAGCATCGACGTTGGGTACGATCAACCCGAATCCATTGCTGACCACCATGCCTGTCAGCCCGCGTCCGCTTTTGATGTGCCTGCCGGGGATATTGCCGGAGTTGTGCCCGGCCGCAGCCTGAAAGACAATGTCATCCGTGGTGCTGTCGATCAAAGCCAGTGCCACAGTTTCGACTTGCAGAGCCTGCATGGTCTGATTGAGGATGCGGCGCCATACATCGGGCAATTCCAACGAGGTGTTGATCGCAGCCGCCCCTTCAGCCAGCGAGGACATTACCCGTGCCGTCCGCTGACTTTCGGTATAGAGGCGCGCGTTCAAAACGGCCACACTGGCCTGATCGGCGATGGCCCGCATCAGGTCAAGGTGTTCTTCGGTAAAAGCATTGGGAACGGAATGGACGAGGGTCAGCACGCCAACCAGCCGCTCACGCGCCATCAACGGTACGCACAGCGCGGATTTCGCCCCGCTCTTATCCGCTGAGTCATCGTCACGGCGCAACCAGCGTTCATCTTTGCTGGTATCAGGTACCAGCGCAGCCTTGCGGCGTTGAATCACCCATCCTGCAAGACCGCGTTCCACGGTGTCGCGCAGTTGTTGGGTGGTATGTTCATGAAGTTGTTTCCCATAGACAATAGTGGCATCAACGGGCTTGCCAAGATCATCCATCACTACAATGCTGCCGCGTTCACCACCCACATATTGAATGGCGGCAAAGAGCAAACGCTGCAGAACCGTGCGAAGGTCGAGAGCAGTTGCGACCTCACGGCTGATGTTAACCAATAATTCAAGTAATGAACGGGAACGGTCTTCAGTCATAAATTTATTAAATTATACTACGCAAACCTTTTTGAATAACCCTAAAGCGAAGTATAGTCCCTTTGGTACAATTGCGCCATGTCCCTTGACTTGACCCGCATAAAAGCCCTATGTTTCGATGTAGATGGAACCTTGAGCGATACCGACGATCTCTACGCCCAAAAAGTGGAGCGGTTTTTTCCGCGCTTTCTATTCAAGGACCCCACCCATGCGGCGCGCCGTTTTGTGATGTGGGTCGAAGCCCCGGGCAATGCCATGCTTGGCTACGCCGATAAATTGGGCCTTGATGATGAAATGGTCGCGGTCATTAATTGGATTTCCCGTCATCGCAAACATTCGGATAAAAAATTCCTGCTCGTCCCCGGTGTGGATGAAATGCTCAAGCAGTTGCAGGGACGCTATCCAATGGCCGTAGTCAGCGCCCGCGATGAATACGGCACGCTGGCTTTTCTTAAACAGTTTGGCCTGGTGAAATATTTCGACGCGGTGATTACCGGCCTGTCGGCGGAACATACCAAACCATATCCTGACCCCGTTTTGCTGGCGGCGCAGAAAATGAATGTCCCTGCCAAAAACTGCCTGATGATCGGCGATACCACCGTGGATATCCGCGCTGGGAAATCCGCTGGTACGCAGACAGTTGGGGTGCTTTGCGGGTTTGGGGAAGAACCAGAGCTAAAACGTTTGGGTGCGGATTTAATCCTCTCAGACACGCCGAAACTGCTGGAAGTGTTAAAGTAACCTGTTGAATCATGGAGTCAGTAAAGCCATTAATCAAAAAACCTCTCCCAAAGGGAGAGGTTTTGGTTTACTTTGCAGGCTCTTTATAGTCAAAATACTTCTTCAAATTCAGCATGGGTTTTTCCAGGAAATTCCAGGTTACCATGGAAATAAAGATCGTGATGCCAAAGGTCAGGCCGATATAAAGGAAATAGATCTGCCAGCCGCGATAATTATTGCGCCACAGGTAATCGAGCATGGTCAGGCCGATGGGCATGTGGAACAAATAGATCGAATAACTGTGATCGCCGAAAAACGTCAACACTTTGTTGCGGAATATCCTGCGGATCAAACTCATCCTGTCGTGTGTGGTCAACACAACGATAAGCGCCGCTGCAAAAATGGATGCAAGCGTGTACCCGACAACGGTCAGCGGGACATTGCTGTAGGCAGGGTGGGGAATACCGATGTCTCTGCTGGTGATCGCTTCAATGATGAGCAGTGCAGGATAGGCGATCAAAAAGACAGGCATGGCGATTTTGGTGAGTTTGGCTTTCCAATCGGGGTAGGTGAACGCGACGGCGATCAAAATTCCAAAGGAAATCTCTTCAAAACGGGTGAACGTGTTATAGAAAAAGAAATTCGTCATCTGGGCAACGTCTTCCCACAGAAATGCGGAAAGTACGCGCGCCAGAATGGAAACGAAGATGATCCCCCCCGCCACCTTTGCAAGCGTCTCTTTGCGTGTGTAATAAACAAGGAAGGGAAACAGCAGGTAGAACTGTTCCTCGATGGCCAGCGACCAGGTTACCGAAAGATGTTCCGTGCCTTTCACGCTCGTCATAAAATGAAACCAGTTTTGCTGGTAAAAAAGATAATAAGGAAGCGATTTCGGAATCTCAGCCACGTAATCGGGGTCGAGCCTGGGCATGAGAAACAGGATCAAGGCGAGGACGAAATAATAAAGCGGGAACACCCTCAAAGAACGCCGAACATAAAAATTCTTGAAGTAGTGCTTCTCTTCCTTCGTCCTTAACAGAATCCCAGTGATGAGAAAACCCGAAAGGACAAAGAATGTATCCAGCGCATACCATCCGTATAGGGTCAGGCTGGTGACGAAATGCAGAATCGCATTCGTGGTGAAATAATCCCCGCGTTTGAAAATATGATATGAGATGACGAGAATCGTCGCGATCCCGCGCATTCCATCCAGTTCGTTTACACGTTCTTCGGCCGCCATTGATATTTCCTTTGCTTACCAGAATAAGGTGCGTAATTGTACTATCGTTTATTTTCCAGATATTAAAACCCACGGGAAGCAGGCATGGTTTCGTGTTTCGTAGTATATTCTGCCCCTTATAAGGAAAAAATAAATGGCATTACTCAGCTTACAGGAAGTCAGCATCGGGTTTGGCGGTCCGCCCCTTCTCGACAAAGTTAATTTACAGATCGAGCAGGGCGAATGGATCGGTTTATTGGGCCGCAACGGAATGGGAAAATCCACCCTGCTGAAATTGGTCAACGACGATATCGCTCCGCAAAGCGGCGTCATTGCCCGCCAGCAGGATTTGCGCACCGCATACCTTCCACAGGAAGTGCCCGTTGGAATTACTGGAAAAGTCCTCGACATTGTTGCAGGCGGTCTGGACTTACTGAAACCTGATCCTGCCTCCGATGATCATCACTGGCGCGGACAGCTTCAAGTGGAGCAGGTCATCTCGCGTATGCAATTGGATGCAGAAGCGAATTTCGAAGTGCTCTCGGCGGGGATGAAACGCCGTGTCATGCTTGCCCGTGGGCTGGTCCGCAAACCCGAGCTTCTCCTGCTCGACGAACCAACCAATCATCTCGACATCGAATCCATCGACTGGCTTGAAGGATTTCTGAAACGCTGGGGCGGCACATTATTGTTCGTGACCCATGACCGTGTCTTTTTACAAAGACTCACTTCCCGCATCGTCGAGTTGGATCGCGGCCGTCTTTTCGATTGGAATTGCAGTTACACCACTTTCCTCGAACGCAGGGATGCAATGCTCTCCGCCGAAGCCGAGCAAAATGTCCTCTTCGATAAAAAGCTGGCCCAGGAAGAGGTCTGGATCCGCAAAGGAATTGAGGCCCGCCGTACCCGTAATGAAGGCCGGGTGCGCGCACTCAAACGTCTGCGTGAACAACGCCTCGAACGCCGTGAACGGCCTGGTAAAGTGAAGATGCAGATTCAGGGTGAAAAACGTTCGGGCAAGATCGTGGTCGAAGTGGAAAACGTCAACTACGCCTACGATGGACGGGCTATTGTCAGCGATTTCACCACCACCATTCAACGCGGCGACAAGATCGGCATCATCGGCCCGAACGGCTCGGGCAAAACGACTTTGTTGCGTCTGCTTTTGGGCGAGTTGAAACCCCAAAGCGGCAGCGTGGAATACGGAACGAATTTGGAAATTGCGTACTTCGATCAACTGCGCGCGCAATTGGATGAGACCAAGTCTGTGCTGGATAATGTGGGGCAGGGCAGTGACAACGTCACCATCAATGGCCGCTCGCGTAATTTGAATGTGTATCTGGAGGATTTTCTTTTTTCGCGTGACCGTGTCAATGCGCCGATCAGTGCGCTTTCGGGCGGCGAGCGCAATCGTCTGCTGTTGGCGCGTCTGTTTGCCCAGCCTGCAAATCTGCTGGTGATGGATGAGCCCACGAATGATCTGGATGTTGAAACACTGGAGATCCTCGAAGACCTGCTGCTTGATTATGAAGGCACGCTGCTTTTGGTCAGCCATGACCGTGCATTCCTGAATAATATCGTCACCAGTACGATCGCTTTGGATGGCAGCGGACGGGTGACAGAAACGGTCGGCGGGTATGACGATTGGGCGCGGCAAAATGAATCAGCGAAGAGCGAGTCGAAGCCGCGCAAACCAGTTGTCAGCGTGGAGAATGATGCGCGTTCTTCATCCAAAAAACTCAGCTACAAGGAACAGCGCGCGCTCGAAGCTCAAAAACGCGAACTCGCCGAAATGCCGCAGCGGATCGAAAAACTGGAAGCGGATCTTCACGCACTGACGGCGGAAATGTCCACGCCGAATTTTTATCAGCGGGACAGTGCCGAGATCGCGCGTGCGGCGGAACAGTTGAAGACCATGCAGGATGAATTGAATCAGGCGTATGCACGGTGGGAAGAGTTGGAGAAGTTATAATGTTTCATATTCGAAACATTGAAAGGCAATCCCATGCAAATGACAAAAGATGAGCTTCGCGAAATTTTGAACGGAACCAAACCACTGCAACTTGCGGGCTATGACCTGAGCAAGGCAGATTTAAACCAGGTTGACTTAAGCAAGGCCGACCTGAGCGGCGCAGATTTGAACGGGGCTTTTTTGGATAAGGCTCGATTGCGTTATGCCAATTTGAGCAATGCCAATTTGGAAGGCGCTGATTTGAGCGAGGCAAACTTTCACGGAGCCATTCTGATAGAGGCTGATTTGAGCGATACCAAGTTGCAAGACGCCGATTTAAGTGGAGCGAAGTTGAACAATGCCAATCTAAGCTATGCAAACTTAACGGGCGCGAACATGAGCGGCGCGGACGTGAACGGCGTGAAATATAATTCCTACACCCACTGGCCTGTTGGGTTTGACCCAGCAGAGGCTGGTGCAATACTCTTAGAGTAGAACATCGGGAATCAAAAAGAGCATCCTTTCAAGGGATGCTCTTTTTATTTACGCGACTTCCATTTGCTGATTGGAATTCTTCATCAACCAAACATAACCATCTTCCAAACCAGGCTGCGTGGGTTGAGCACTCGAATATCCGTTGACATTTGCACCGACCAGCCGATACTGAGTCCCTTCTGCAAGATGCAGCATGGAGACAACAGTCAGATCGTGATTGGGCTTCTCCAAACTAGAGACCTCCAGCCCAACGTTATTCTCATGGACTTGAAAATGCCAGGCATGAACGGCATCGACGCCACGCGCAGAATCCACGAAGTGCAGCCGAATATCGGTGTGCTGGTCATCACCATGTTCGATGATGATGATTCTGTCTTTGCTGCCATGCGTGCAGGCGCGCGCGGGTACCTGCTCAAAGATGCGGATAAGGATGAGGTGGTCAGAGCCATCGTCGCCGTGGAAAGAGGCGGAGCGATCTTCAGTCCCACCATCGCCAAACGCATGATGCAATACTTCTCCGCGCCATCTGCCCTATCGAATAAAAAAATCAGCCCGACGAATTCGCCGAGCTAACCGATCGAGAATTGGAGATTTTAGATTTGATCGCACAGAGACATAACAATTTAGTGATCTCAAACAAATTATCTTTGAGCATCAAGACCGTGCCCAAGCCATTGTCCGCGCAAGAGAGGCGGGATTGGGATTAAAAGATTAAGCCAAGTTTCACCACATTGCGTACAAGTGTGAGTATCTTCGGCGAGCATGGCGGAGATCGCCTCCAGATTTTTGTCGGCGTAGTGGTGCAGGTAGGTTTGAAAAAGTTCGGTGTGGGTCATGGGTTCTCCTGAATTTGAATAATAACCTTGCCCGCAGCACGGGCCCCGCCAACATAGCGAACCGCCTCCGCCGTGTTTTCAAGCGGATAGGTGCGGTCAATGACCGGAGTGACTTTACCCGCCTCGATCAAGTCTTTTACAAAAGACAGGTCATCTGCATTGGGGGCTGCCGTCAGATTAGTCACTGTCTGACCGCCGCGTCGCGAGACGAGCGGACCGTTCACCATCGACTCGAAAATTTGCCTGCCTTCTCCGCCAACCATAACATACGTCCCCTGCGGTTTGAGCGCGCGGCGATAGTCCGCGAGCGGGCGATAGCCGTTCACCGCCAGAATCAAATCGTAACGCTGACCACTGCGAGTGAAATCTTCGCGGGTGTAGTCAATGACATGGTCTGCGCCCAAAGCACGGAGGCCTTCCATTTTTTTCGTGCTGGATATTGCTGTGACTTCCGCACCGAAGGATTTGGCAATCTGCACCATAAACGTCCCCACGCCTCCAGACGCGCCGACAATTGCCACTCGGTTTCCAGGCTGGACGCCCCCCTTGCGCAGTCCCTGCAACGCCGTGACCGCCGCCATCGGCACCGCTGCCGCTTGCTCAAAGGTCAGGTTGGCGGGCTTTTTCACCAGAATAGATTCACGTGCGCAGACATATTCAGCAAAACCGCCAAAGCCCGTGGAAATATCACCGAAGACCTCGTCGCCCGGCTTGAAGCGGGTGACGTTTTTCCCCACAGCCTCGATGCGCCCGGCAATATCCGCGCCCATGATCTTGTCTTTCGGTCTCAAGAGACCAAACCCCATCAGTCGCGGAATCGGTCCACTCAGCAGGCGGTAATCAGCGGAATTGACAGAGGCGGCAAAGACCCGGATCAGTACCTGGTCATCTTTTGGGGTTGGCGCGGGAACATTTGCCAGTTTGAGTACATCGGGCGTGCCGTATTGGTTGAAAACAATGGCTTTCATCTCGAGCTTTTTGATGGTACTTGCATTCATTTTTGTATTACTCCTTTTTTTATTTAGAATTTGTTGACTCAAAGTGACTGTTATCTGGTTCACCGAAACGAGTGGAAGTCCGAGGTCACGTACCTTTCGCAGCAACCCATATAGGGCGGGCTGATCAGGCACAGGTCCAGAAAGAAGCGTGGTTCCATCCTCTTCCAGCGTGATGGACATCCCGTCTTTTTGCAATTAAATTAATTTTTGTGAAAAACAATATTTATATTGAAAAAGCAGATTTCACGATAAACCACAGAGAAGTCGGTTTTGCACCAAACCCATCGTTGAACAGGATGGCTGTCGTTATAACAAACGCGAAAAAACCAATAACAACAGCGATTTGCAGTAACGACGTTTTCTGAATCTCTTGTTTTGCATTTACATCACAAATTTCGCCCGGGCAGTATTGAGCTTTTTCTTTATAGAACATTGAATAAAATTTACACCCCAAACAAATTCCAAACGCAGATTCAAAGAATAAGAATATCAGGCAGGTATGACAAACAAAAAAATTAATGAGGCTATCTGAATTCATTACAACCAATAGAAGGAATATGATTGCTGATAAAACCAGACCGATTGTCCAGGCAAACTTTTTTTGGGCAGCCCCCACATATTCAGGTGTTTGATTGCTGACAATTAAACGCCCGATTATTAATAAAGGAGAATATTTAGGGCTAATAAATATGCGTACGATGAAATCTGCAAGGAAGATCGTGTTGGCATACTTTAGCAGGAGATAATTATCATTAAATATAACCAGTATCCAGGACCAGAACATAACCAAATATAGTATTCCTGCCGATGCCCTTATCTCCCGCTCGTTTAAAACAGGGATGTTGTAACCTTCCACGGTTTCCCCAAATTGTTTTACTCTTTTCATTTTTCATTCCTTTCTCTATCATTGTTTTTTTACTTTTCAATTTTGGAGAGGTTGAGAGTCAACCTCTCCAAAATTCTTGTTAGGTCTTATTGTTATGTTCCAAAGCAACGAATTTCAAGCCATGCGGTATGGTTTGTCATTTCAATTTCTCTTGATTTATTAGATTTTGTTGTTAGGGCTAACTTTCCTGTTTATGCCACTTCCATGCGTAACGAATAATTAGTAAAAGAAGGACGACTTCTACAACAGCCCCAATTGCAACCTCCTTCCTTTCGCTTTAACGAGCGCCACCTATAGGGCGATGTCAGCCCTGTCCACGGATGAGCCGTATGCCGATGACAACGAGCCAGATGAACCACAAAAAGTAGCCCAGAACCCCGACGAATATCAGTGGCGACCCACCCGCGATGGCGAGGTTTGCAGGCCCGGCCAAGATGAGCAAGCTGCCGCCCACCATGCCGAACAGCCGCTGCCACGGCCGTATCAACCCGCTGGCGTGGGTGGCCAGCGCCGCGCCGATGAAGGTCGCCCCGAGCGCGGGCAGCGCGAGCGCGAAGACCGCGGCATGGAGCTGCCACATCAGCGCGAAGGCCGGGTTCGGCTCGGCCAGACTGCTTGCGGCGACCACGACCGCGATCTGCGTGGCAATGAAGAGGGCGAATAACGTCGAGCACGCCGCTCCGGCTGCTACCGCGAGCCGCGACCAGTCCGCCCCTGCGCCGCCCCGGCGCTGCACGAGCCCGTGTAGCGCCGTGACGAACACCAGGAGCAGTAC
This sequence comes from Candidatus Villigracilis affinis, assembly GCF_016705895.1. NCBI lineage: Bacteria > Bacillati > Chloroflexota > Anaerolineae > Anaerolineales > Candidatus Villigracilaceae > Candidatus Villigracilis > Candidatus Villigracilis affinis. The sequence continues at coordinate 55,981 of NZ_JADJKT010000031.1, forward strand.
CATGTTCACAGTCTCCAGACCTGAAATGATGGCAAAGGCGCCCCGGTTCTCGGCGTGGTAGGCGAGGACCACACCAAGCGGATCGCTGTAGGCAGGCGCTCCAGTGCCCCCAAACACCGCGTTCTGAACGAACCCCGACACGGCGTAGGCGAGCGCGACGCCGCCGACGATTCGCGTCGTGGACACCCGGCTCCCCACAGCCATCGCTGGTGTTGCTGCTTCGCTCATTTTGACACTTATGTCTTCTGATAGATTTTGTGTATTCATTTTTGTTTTACTCTTTTTTTATTTAGAAGCGGTATGGTTTGTCATTTCAATTTCTCTTGATTTATTAGATTTTGTTGTTAGGGCTAACTTTCCTGTTTAGGCCACTTCCAGGCATAACGGATAATGAGACAAAGAAGAATCACTTCTAAAGCCGCGGCAAAATACATATGCAACCAAGCCACTCCTGTCAAATTAAACAACATATAAGGAATAAATATTGTAGCCACGATTATGTTTGTCCAACGATTTACTTTAACCGGCAGGGCAACAGAAAGGAAAATCATAAGAACTGGAATTGCTACAAAAACATTGCTACCATTAGAAAGACATAGGTAATGTCAAATGTAAATACTTTTCCTGCCAGAATCTCTTCTATTTTGCCCGGCATATATAAGTGGAAATGATCTACATAGGTGTAGAGAAACATGAAACTCGTCCACATTGCTGCAAGCTTCAGTTTCAAACTGACTTTGATGTCTTCCATTTCAGTGGTCATGTTGTTTGTATTCATTTTTATTGCTCCTTTGTTGTTTGTATTCATTTTTGTATTACTCCTTTTTTTATTTAGAATTTGTTGACTCAAAGTGACTGTTATCTGGTTCACCGAAACGAGTGGAAGACCGAGGTCACGTACCTTTCGCAGCAACCCATATAGGGCGGGCTGATCAGGCACAGGTCCAGAAAGAAGCGTGGTTCCATCCTCTTCCAGCGTGATGGACATGCCGTCGAACCAGTCTGCCCAGTGGGCATCCAGATGCCCTGCGATCCGAATTTCGTAGAAGTGAGTCATCGTCAACGCACACAAATATACTGACAGGGAGGGCTGTCGTTTAGAACCAAAAGTATTGTTTTGAGTATTGTTTTTTGGGGTAGAGCAAACCCAACTCAGGTAACCCGCCGCCGTTTCGCCAATCTATGCCAATCCAAGCACAAGACCCAGGATCAGAAATAAAAAGTAAATGCTTTGCCCGGAATGCAAAATGATAGGGAACCAGTTGCTGCGGAAGTTCTTTCCGCTCCAGGCAAAGATCAGGTTGGCGGGCAGCCCCGCCAGAATGCCCCAAGGTTGGTGCAAATGGTAGAACGAGAACAGAATGCCATTGGCAACCCAATCCCATTTTCCAAAAGCACCATTCATCTTGGGGAGCAATACGCCACGGAATAAAAATTCTTCCCCCAGGAATGTGTTGAACAATGCAAGCGTTGCAAAGAGTCCTAACAGGCTCCATTGCCCAATCCATTGTTTTTGCATTTCAGGAGTGAACAAGGTAGTGGCGTCATACCCGGCAGGCTGGGCAAAAAAGGGAAAGAGGGTCACCCAAAAGTATTCCAGCCATTCTCCCAATCCGATCTCAAGCAAGGCAACCAGAACGATCAAAGGGACAAGCCACCACCATAGGCTTTTTTGCGTCAGGCCTGTTTTAGGCGAGACAGGATGATTCAACCAAAAACGGCGGCGGATTGTTTCAAAGCGCAGGTTGCCCTCTTCACGATATAGAATCCACATAGAAAGGATGAACTGCCAGATCAAACCACCGGTGAGGAGTTTGATGCGCAATAACGGCGCCTCAACTGCGCCAAGACCTGAACTGAGGAAAGGATATACTCCCCAGCCTAAAATCCACATAGGAATTGCGGCGGCAGCCCAAATCAACAGGGTTTCCCTCAAACTGTATTGGGGGATTAGTGAAATGTTATTTTTGTACTCCATGCTTTATCTCCATTTATTTCTGGAATCGAATGAAATCTTATGCGACAAGCCGTCGAACCCGTCCTGTCACTGAGTATCCACATGCCCTGCGATCCGAATTTCGTAGAGTTGGGTCATCTTTAACGTGCACGAATATAACGGCAGGGAGGTGCTGCCGTTAGGACCAAAAGTATTGTTTTGAGTATTGTTGGGGTTTAGAGCAAGCCCAGTTCGCGGGCGCGCGCCACCGCTTCAGTGCGGCTTTTGGCTTGCAGTTTGGCGAAGATGCGCAGGTTGTGCCCCTTGACCGTGCTGAGCGTGACGACCAGTTTTTGGGTGATCTCCTGGTTGGAAAGTCCCTGTGCGATGAGGCGCAGCACTTCAAGTTCGCGATCGCTCAAGGGATCGATCAGTTCAGGTTTTGGATTTTCGAATTTGGATTTTTGGATTTGGAGCTCTGTAGGTTGAGGGAATTCAGCCAGAAGTTTTTCCACATAGCCAAACAAAAAATATGGCGATTTTTCAATCGCAGATCGTACATCCAAAATCAACAATCGCAAGAATTCGCCTTCATTCACAAAAATGCGCAGGTAGCCTTCTGGTTCAGCAAGAGACAGGGCTTTCTCCAATGAAGAAATCGCTTGAGCAGACTCTCCCTTTGCTTGCAAGGCAAAGGCTTGTAGAACAAGAATCTCAATTTGGCTGTGCAGACGATTTTGTTTCTGCGCCAACTTTAATTGACCTTCCAACAACTTCAACACATCAAGAATATGCTGTTCGTTCTGGTCGTGCTGATATTCAGCCAGCGCAATTTTAGCCAGTGTGAGCCGCTCGAATTCATGCAAATAATCGGGCGTTTCAAGCAAAGACAGCCCGCTCTTGGCGGCCCATGCTTGCGCTTTATCCAGACGATCTTGTTGGAGATAAATGCGCGCCTTCATCGCATCCACGGGACGCAGGTTGGGAATAGGCGTGCGGACGTAATAGCGCTGCGCTTCATCCAACAGATCGAGCGCAGCATCGTGATCGCCTTCAGATTCTTTCAAATATGCCTGTGCCAAACTCTTGCGATATGCCCAATCCGCGATGGTGGTCTGCCTGCCAAGTTCGAATGCTTTTTGCAAATGATGCGCAGCGCGTTCATCCTCCCCCATTTCGTGATGCAGCAAGCCCAGCCCCAAATGATGGTGTGCTGTGTGTTGTTCTGCGCCATGTTCCGTTGCCAAACTCAATGCCGTTTGATAGACCTGCATGGCATCACGCAAGCGACCCTGCGTGATGAGAATATCCGCTTTGCCGAATGATGCCGCCACCGCAAACACAATATTGCCCGCTTGCTGAGCTGCATTCACCCAGTTGCTCATTAACTCGAAAGACTTATCCAACTCGCCGCTCGCCCAATACGTGGTGCTTAAGATCGACGATGCCTGCGCCTGCATGTACTGGTCTTCATGCGGGATGATATCCAGCGCCGTTTCGACGTATCTGACCACATCATCAAAACGATTCTGCGTTTGCGCATTGTATGCGCGGGCGAATGCGATTCGCGCAGGCAGGGTGCGGAACTGTTCGGCTTCCACGATCACCAGTTCATCAAGCGGACGCTTCAAACAAGTCTCTGCATCCCGCAAACTGGCCTCGCTCGCTTCGGCATTGCCTGCATCCATGTACGCCCAACCCATTTGCGTTAACAGCACAGGACGAACCCGCCTCACACTTAACGGAAGCTGGTTCACCCACCCGAGCCAGGTGCCCGTCTGAAAGCTTTCATCCATCGCCTGCCAACTTGTTTCCAGCAATCTGGCGGCGCGGTCAAAGTCTGCGGCACTGACAGCATGGTGGAACGCCTCGCCAATATCGCCGTTCTGTTCAAACCATTCACTCGCGCGGATGTGGATATGTGCTATTTCTTCCTTGCTGTGTTTTTGACTCAATCGCTGACGAAGCAGGTCACGGAAAAGATGATGATAGCGATACCAGCGCCGTTCATCATCCAATGAAATGACGAAGAGGTTGGCGCGTTCCAACTGCTCCAATATCTCCTGTGCTGAGTTTTGTTCCCCCTGCCACAAGGCATCACACAAGGAGCCACTCAAACGGTCCAGGATGGATGTGCGTAATAAAAACCCTTGCAGGGATTCGGATTGTTTTTGCAGTACTTCTTCCAGCAGATAATCGAGCACAAATTGATTCGCTCCGCTAAACGAATGGATAAATTCAGTCGCATCTGCCTTGCCCTGCATGGATAATGCCGCCAGTTGCAGCCCCGCCACCCAGCCCTCGGTGCGGGCTTCCAGCGCAGCTATATTTTCAGCAGAAAGATTCAACCCCATAACCTGATTGAGAAAATCAGCAGCTTCGCTTTGGGTAAAGCGTAATTCGGCAGCCCGAATCTCCGTTAACTGATTTCTGGCGCGCAAGCGGGCAAGCGGCAGGAATGGGTCTTCGCGGGTGGTGATAACCAGATGCATCTGCGGCGGCATGTGGTCCACCAGAAATGCCAGCAGATCATCCACAGCCTTGGAATCTATCGCGTGAAAATCATCGAGGACAAGAATGAAACCATCTTCTATTGAAGATAGTTCATTGAGCAGAGTAGTTAGCAGGTCTTTGGCAGCAACAGGTTGTGACGATTGAAGCGCCGCCAAGACACCGTCACCGACGCCAAAGATCAGGGTTTGCAGAGCAGCTATCAGGTAGGTTAAGAAGCGCGAAGGGTCACTGTCATTTTCATCCAGTGAGATCCACGCCGCAGGGATTTCACCAGAAGCGATCCACTCGCTCACGAGAGTGGTCTTGCCAAACCCTGCTGGTGCGGAGATCAAGGTCAGCTTATGCCCCTGCTTGATTTTTTCTGACAACAGGGTAAGCAGTCGTTTGCGCAACACCAAATTACGACGGAGTACAGGGAGGTTGATTTTTGTTTTGATGATCGTGTTGGGCATAAATAGGCTTTTCCAAAACGCTTTTCCGTGTTGCGTACCCGGGATGCCTATACTTACGCTCTGGGGTCAACAAGGTTGTGGGAGTGAGCAACGAAGTTTACCATGTTGAAATCCACAAGCATTGGGGAAATCGGCTGATATCATTCGCGCAACTGCATTTTGATAGCGGCCAAGATGGTACCACCCCAAACAATACTCAAAACAATACTTTCGGTTCTAAACGACAGCGCCCCCTGCCGTTATATTTACGCGTATTGATACAAAGGCACGAGGCAATGACCCCAATCTACGAGATACGCATCGAAGGACATTTAGATACTCAATGGGCAGACTGGTTCGATGGGATGTCAATTACGCGGGAGGCAGACGGAAAAACGCTTCTCTCTGGACCTGTGCCTGATCAGCCCGCCTTATATGGGTTACTGCACAAAGTGCGTGATCTGGGGATACCGCTGGTGTCCGTTAACCTGCAGAGCGACGCCGCCGATCAACAAAATTCATATAAGTTCAAAAAAGGAACAATCTTTCCATGCATGAACTGTTAGTGCGTGTACCGTCAGATATTACTGGGCAGTTCGTTTCCGTGAAGGCTCTCTCAAAATAGCGTCATCAGCTTTCAATCACAACCTGACCTGTACTTTTCATCAACCACACATAGCCATCTTCCAAACCGGGCTGCGTGGGTTGAGCGCTCGAATACCCGTTGACATTTGCACCGACCAGCCGATACTGAGT
>NZ_JADJKT010000032.1:0-21852 GCF_016705895.1 Candidatus Villigracilis affinis
ATGTTCAGCGTGCTCGGCAGTACCATTTTGTTATTTGGCGCATTCTCGAAAGCGCCGCTCAAACGCTACGGTCAAATTGCGAATTGGAGTATTACTGGGCTGACTTTCGGGTTGCTGTTTCAGACCTCGATGGCGGTCACAGGAACGACACCTGAGCGAATCGGGTTCGTGATGCCCATGTCCGCGCTGATGGTGAATGCGCTGTTGGGCGTGTCCATGCTGATGCTGGTTGGGCGATGGATGATCCGCAGGATGTTGCAAAATACATAGGCAGGAACTAAAGGAGTCCAGATATGATCGCAAACCTTTTATTCGCTTCTTTCTATCTTTCCGTCGGAGGGATGCTGGCATTTGCAGCATGGACAGGCTATTTCGACCTCCCGTCCATTTTGTTGTGGATCGGAGCAGGGATATTTTTGATCGTAGGTCTCTGGCGGCTGCTGCATTTGAGCAAGGGATGACCCCTTTTGCACTTTTCCAAATTAATCGAGCAATCAATTTGCCTGGAAACCCCAGAGCCTAACCACGGAGGCACGGAAACACTGAGAAAAACCATTAAAAACTCCGTGACTCTGTGTCTCCGTGGTTTAATTCGGATTGCTTAATTTAATTGTTAATCTACAATAGGGGAGGTTGGAGGGGTTGGGCTTTGAATTAAAAGGAGAAAACGATGACAGAAAAAAATGTACTTCCGTGGGTCGAAGTCAATGAAATGATGAACGATGAGTATCGTCAAGTGGTGGTTGCAGATGCGCTCAGTCACTACCCGAAGGCTTCCCCCGAATTGAATAAATTCGCGTTGGATGTTCTCAAGAAGACGATCCAGGTGAATGGATTTCGCTCCTTCCAAAGCATTCCGCCGCAGATGGCAAAGATTCAGGTGGCGAAGGAGTTCAAGGTCAATGACCTGCTGGCGACGGCGGTCATTTGTCTGTGGGCTGAAAAGCAGCACGAGATCATCGAGTCCCTTGCGAGGGCGGCGCGGGAAGCCAATATCCCTGTGAAAGAAACATGGAGCTGGCAGGAAGCGCGTGATGGCTTTGTGCAGGGCGAAGATACGCCAGAGCTGGATCAACTGGCAAGTTCACTGTCCGCGCAAAAGACAAAGCCCGAATCAGATCATTATATTTTGGCTGCATTATGGTTAAGCAATAGTCTTTCTGTGGAATAAGCGGACCCCCATCCGTCCCGCTATCGCGGGACACCTTCCCCCCAAGGGGGGAAGGTCAATGCTGCGGGAGTTTTAGCTTCCAACAGCACTTACCAACCTATGTAGTTGGAGGAGTACATTGTGTCTTCATAGAGAAATAATAGACAGATAATCGCGCGGTGTAACAATCTTAATTTCTTGAAATGGATTCAAAATCAACAGGTCAGAATCCCCAGTCACAATAACTTGGGCGCCGCCACTGACGGCCAACTCAAGAAGATAATTATCCTTGGGGTCGCGACAGACAGTGATCGTCTCTGTGATTTCAATTAATTCAGAAGATTGCACCAGGGCAATCAGGAATTCTTCGCGTTGCTCGGCAGAAACATAACGCTCAAACTTTTTTCGCTGAAGAATCTCATTTACCTCATTAACAAGTTCTTCTGACAACAAAAATTCTCCTGCTTCAATTGTAGCAAACATCGCTTGAGCAGGAATGGAATGTTCAAACAACAACGCGCTTACCAGCACGTTGGTATCAAAGACAACCCGCATATTAATCTTTGAGTAAGTCGTCTAAAATTTCAGGGGTCAAACCGCGCTCCTGGGCCGAACGGCTGATCTCGCTCATCACCTGTTTCAATGGTTTGTGAATGAGTGAAACTTCCAGCAAGCGCAGGCTGAGCAGTAATTCCATTTTCTTGCGTTCTTCCACACTGGCCCTGTGATATGCTTGGGCCGCTTCAGATGAAACCTGAATGGATATGGTTTGCATGGCAGACATTTTCGCATCTCCTTTTTAAAAATTATACACGAGAAAAATCATCTTACTTCCCGCTACAACGGAATCGTAAAAGAAGAACGAACTCCCCACGCCTGCTTCGCTTTCGAACCAGGTCTCGCCGTCGTGCAGGTCAACGATGTGTTCGACGATCTTGAGGCCCAACCCAAAGCCGAGGCGCGGATCGTCCTTGTCTTCGAGAATGGTCTGGAAAGGCTGAAAGACCAGTTCGTGATTCTCTTCGGCGATGCCGATGCCTGTATCGCGCACTTCGAAGAGAATGTTCTCGGCTTCAAGCTCCACACGAACGGTGACATAGCCCTTGTCGGTGAACTTCACGGCGTTGTGGATCAAATTCAACAGGGCCTGGGTCAGGCGCAGCGGGTCCGCTTCAAGGGTGGGTAGTTCCTCTGGAAGCTCCTCTTCGAATGTGACTCCGCTCTTTTCTTCGACCAATTGGTCGGCGATGGTCATCACGCTGTCCAGTATCCCGTAAATATCCACCTCTTCCAAATTCAATTCCATCTTGTTCGTGACGGTCTCGGCATAATCCTGAAAATCAGAGACCTGTCCGATCAGGGGATTCAGCGCCGCCTGAATATATTCGATGGGGGAATCTTTTACGCCGATATAATCCTCCAGCTCCTCCATGCGGTACAGCGCGTTGACATTCTTCTGCACATCGGCAAGCCCCTTGCGCAGGGTGCTGGACATTTTATATAAGAACTCGTTGTTGATCTCAGAATTTTCCACGACTTCCTCCTGGATGATGATGGTTTTTTGCGGCGATTATACTCGGCGCTTTTCAGGTCTTAATCCTGAAAGCCTGTCTGATACAACTCAAAATACTTGCCCTGTTTTGCGAGCAATTCGGTATGGGTTCCCTGCTCGATGATCCTGCCGCCTTCGATGACCACGATCTTGTCCGCGTTGGTGATGGTGGACAAGCGATGTGCGATGACAAAGGAAGTCCGTCCCTTCAACAAACGCGCCAGCGCCTTTTGGATGATCTGCTCGGTCTGCGTATCCACCGATGAAGTGGCTTCATCCAGGATCAAAATACGCGGGTCAGCCAGCAATGCACGCGCGAACGAGATCAACTGTCTCTGCCCCACGCTGAGCATAATGCCGCCTTCCTCCACGGAAGTTTCATAGCCATTCTTCAAGCCCACAATAAAATCGTGCGCGTCCACGGCCTGCGCGGCGGCGATCACTTCGTCATCGCTGGCGTTCAGGCGGCCGAACAAAATATTTTCCTTGACACTGCCGTTGAACAGGAATGGGTCCTGCAGCACCATGCCCATTTGCTCACGCAGCGAACGCTGAGTCACTGTCCGCAAGTCCACACCGTCTACGAGCAAACAGCCCGAAGTTGGGTCATGGAAGCGGGCGAGCAGCTTCACGATGGTCGTCTTGCCCGCGCCCGTCTCCCCCACCAGCGCCACCGTCTGCCCCGCTTTGATATCGAGGTCGATCCCATCGAGGACGAGAGTCGGGTCATCGGAATAGTGGAAGGAGACGTTATCGAATCGGACTCCGCCGTGAATTGGTTCTATCGCACGGGCATTTTCCGCATCCCGAACTTCCACCTGCGTATCGAGCAATTCGAGCAGACGCTCCCCGCCCGCCATCGCCGATTGCAATGTATCGAAGCGGCGGCTCAAATCGCGGATCGGCTCGAAGTAGCGGTCAATGTATAAAACGAAAGCCACCAGCACGCCCGCCGTGATCGACTCGCCCAACACGGCCGTGCCGCCGATGTACACAACCGCCGCCGTCGCCAGCGCCCCGAGGACATCCACAACAGGCAGGAAGGACGCGGCCACCTTCGCGGCATTGATCGCGGTTTGCAAATAATAGCGGTTGGTGTAATTGCGGAAGGAATCGTAGTTATGCGCCTGACGACTGAAGGCCTGCACCACGCGAATGCCGTTGATGTTTTCCGCAAGCACCGAGTTCACCCACGAGACCGCCGCGCGAACCTTACGATACGCGATGCGCGCGGTACGGCGATAAATGACCGTGGCAAGGATCATGAACGGAATGGTCGTGAACGTGAGAAGCGAGAGCTTTACATTCAACGCCAGCATGGCCACGATGATCATCACCAGCGCGAACAGGTCACGCGCGATGGCAAGCACCGCCCAGGTGATGAACTCGCGCAGGGTTTCCACATCGTTGATCACACGCGTGATGACGCGTCCCACTGAATAGCGGCTGAAGAATCCCAGTGACAGGCTTTGCAAATGCTCGAACAGCAGTTTGCGCATGTCGTAGATCACCGACTGTCCCACCCGCGCCATGATGTTCACGCGCCAGTAAATAAAGCCCCAGCGGATGATCGCCGCCACAAGATAGATCAGGACGACATTTCGCAGCACGGTGTAATTCCCCGCAACCAGACCATCATCAATGGCGACCTTGACGAGGTACGGCCCGATCACGGAGGAAAGCACCGCCACAAGCATCAGGAACGAGGAAAACAGCAGCTGCCATTTATACGGCGCGACAAAACCGATAAGCCGTTTCGCAACATTTGGGTCAAGCGGCTTGTCGTAGAATTCTTCCGACTGGGTAACGTAGGTTGGAGGGGTGATGGTTGTCATGGGTTACAGGTTACAGATTTCAGGTTGAAGGTGTGGGATCAATTGAGATCTCTTGAATGATAGACGGCTTTTTCAGGGCGCGGTTCGAACAAGGTGACTTCGGCGGGGTCGGCGTTTTGAGCGAGCTGCAGGTCGTGGATCTCTTTGTACAGGCCGCCCTGCTTCAACAACTCGGCGTGTGTACCCTGCTCGACAATGTGTCCCTTGTCCATGACGAGGATTAGATCCGCGCGGCGGACGGTGGAGAGGCGGTGCGCAATGACAAAGGTGGTACGGCCTTCCATGAGATTATCCAATGCTTCCTGGATCAATTTTTCAGTTTGCGTATCCACGCTGGAAAGAGAGTCATCGAGAATCAACACACGCGGATTCATCAGCAGGGCACGGGCAATCGCCACGCGCTGACGCTGTCCGCCTGAGAGGGTCACACCGCGTTCACCGACGATGGTCTTGTATCCCTCGGCGAAACCGACAATAAATTCATGTGCCTGTGCCGCTTCTGCCGCAGCGACAACTTCTTCATCGGTGGCCTCGGGGCGGCCATAGGCGATGTTCTCGCGGATGGTATCGGAGAAAAGAAGCGATGTCTGCAAAACGATGCCGATCTGTTTTCGCAGGGAAACCAGGTCCACAGTGCGGACATCCACGCCATCCACAAGCACTGCGCCATCGCTGACATCGTAAAAGCGCGGGATGAGATTAATGAGCGAGGTCTTTCCACTGCCCGTCTGGCCGATCAGCGCGACGAGTTGATTTGGCTTCACTTTTAGGTTGATATCTGTCAGCGATGCTCGTTTCTCGTCGAGATATTTGAGCGAAACGTTTTTGAATTCCACTTCGCCGCGCAGGGCAGGCAGTTGGGTTGCGGCAGCGGAAGAGACGATTTCGGGTTTTGTATCCAACACTTCGAGCACGCGTTTTGCACCGGCATCCGCTTCGCCCGCCGCATTCACCAGCCAGGTCAACTGCTGGGCGGGCGCGGCCAGCATCATCACATAGGCGTTGAACGCCACCAGTTCGCCGACGGTCATCGTGCCTTGCAAAACCATGCGGCCGCCAAACCACAAAATGAGGATGGTACACAGCGTGACAAGAAAATCGGTGGAAGGCATCACCTTCGCCCACTCGCTAATGACCTTGATGCGGGCGTTGTAATAAGCACGGTTGGTGATATCAAAACGTTTGACTTCGTACGGTTCACGCGCAAAGGCGCGGACGACCTGTACGCCGGTCACATTCTCCTGCAAACGCGCAGAAAGTTCACCGAGCAGGTTATCCACTTTGAAGAAGAGGTGCGTGACACGGTCGCCAAATTTGAAGGTCATCCACACCAGCGGAAAGATCGGAATGACCGCAATGAGAGTCAACTCCCAATTGGCGCTGAACATAATGAATAACGCGCCAAAGAGGACGAAGATCAGCTGAGTCAACTCCACCACGGAACTGCCGATGAAGTTTTGCACTGCACGCACATCCTCGATACAGCGTGAGATGAGCTGACCCGTTTGGGCGTGGTCGTGATAGGAAAAGGAAAGATTCTGAATGTGGTTGTACATCCTGTTACGGATGTCATAACCGACACGCGAACCGATCCATTCAGAGATAAATCTCTGAACGGCGGTCAATGCCGCGGCGGTCAGACCCAGCGCGAGCAGGATGAGAGCCGAGCGCATCAGGAATCCCACCTCGCCGGGCACCAATCCCTGGTCGATCACGTCACGGATGATGCGCGGCACGTAAAGGTTCAACGCAGTGAGGGCGGCGAGGTTGAGCGCAGAAAGGAAAATCTGCGGAAGATAGGCGGTCACAAAGGAGCGGAGTCGAAGTATGTTCATAGTTTATGCGGGGTGATAAGGATACCACGAGAAAATCAATCAACATATATGATTTTCGTCAGTTGTACCCGCATATTCCTCTCTATATACTTGAATCAAACCCATCCAAAAGGAGCAAGAATGACTGAAACGCGCAAGAAGATCACTCTGCCGTATTTGTTCAAGAAAGTCGAAGATAAACAGCCGATCACCTGGCTGACCTGTTACGACTACCCAACCGCCTATTTGCAGGAGCAGGCGGGAATTGAGATGATTTTGGTCGGAGACAGCCTGGGCATGACCATGCTCGGCTTCGACTCCACCCTGCCCGTCAAGATGGATGACATGATCCGTCACGCGCAGGCAGTGAGGCGCGGCGCACCGACGGCCTTCGTGGTTGGGGATATGCCGTACATGACGTATCAAGACTCGGTTGAAAATGCGATTCGAAATGCAGGCCGATTCATGTCTGAAGCGGGATGCGACGCGATCAAGCTCGAAGGCGGGGCGGCGATGGCGAATCGCATCAAAGGGATCGTGGATGCGGGGATACCGGCCATTGGCCACCTTGGGCTGACTCCGCAATCTGTCTCCGCTTTGGGCGGGTTCCGCTTACAAGGGAAATCTGCCACACTGGCAAAGAAGATCCTGGACGATGCAAAGGCGCTCGAAGAAGCAGGCGCATTCTGCATTCTGCTGGAACTGGTGCCCGACCGATTGTGCAAGCTCATCACCGAGCGTGCCGAGAACTGCATCATCATGTCGCTTGGCTCGGGTCCCGACGCACATGGTCAATTGTTGATCTATCACGACATGTTTGGCCTGTACCCCAAGTTCAAACCAAAAATGGCAAAGGTGTATGGGAATGCCGGTGAAGTCATTTTAAACGGCTTGAAAGGCTATCACGACGAGGTCATCGGCGGGCAGTTCCCCGAAAAGGAAAACTACTTCGGCATGCCCGATGAAGAATTCGAAGAATTGAAGAAGATGGTCGAAGGCGGCCAACTGCATCGATAAGATCACAGGTGACAGTCGCTTTAGAAGCGACTGTCACCTGTTTATATAAGGAGCAAGAATGGCAAACGTACAGAAACTTCTCAAGATCTCACCCGACAAACTCAAGGCGTTCAATTCGATCCTTCTCGATCCCAATTCGCAGATCATGAAAGACTTCCTCGCAGTGGTGGCAAAGTACGGCACACCCGAGGAGATCAACAAAAAGCACCGCACCGCGCGCAAGATGGAAAACCTTTTCAAGATCGTGCAGGAACGCAACCCCGAGGCGCTCAAGGACTTGAATTGGCTTATTCAACAACGCGATAAAGGCGCATTCATTTCAGTAGCCGATTATCGAAAAAAGGTACTGGGCAACGCCGCAAAGAAGATGAAGTTCAAGGATAAATACGCAGTCACATTGGAAGTCTCCGCGCTGCAATATTTCCCCTGGGTACGCGCGATGGCAGAAGAAGCCATCGCGAACAAGACACTCATGCCCGGGCGCTACATCGCAGTCCGCAGGATGAAGGAATCTGAAGCCGATGGAGACCTGCCCGCCATCGTCGCCGCGCTAGATATCATCGGCGCATCCTTCGTTGAAACGTTGGATACCAAAGGCACGGATGGGTCAAATCCGCATTTGGGCGGACCTGCCACGATCACAGGCTATTTCGGCGGCATCGGCCAACCCAATGAGCATGCGCTGATGTGGCTGGATGAGTTCCTGTACTATTACACCCATTACGGCGTCCAGCATGTTTTGAATTTCAATGCAGGCACGATCCTGCTGGCTTTCCTGCTTTATCGTTTGGGCGTGAACATCCAGTTCAAGATCTCCGTCTTCTTCGGCGCGGACAATCCGTATAATGCGCTGTGGATCATGACCATGGCAAAATTACTCAGCCGTGACGATGGGACGAGTCCGCTGATCGGATTCAACTGGTCAAACTCGGTCAACAACCAGACGATGGAACTGACCGCCGATTTCCGCAAAGCGCTGGACCTGGAAAAGGTTGTGCGCTTTGAACATCACATCACCGAGCCGCAGAAGAGCATCGTCATTCAACCCTACAATCGCCGCGCCGAATTGGTGGAACTCGCCGATCACGTCGCCAACATCGCGGCAAAGCACGAAGGCGGCGACCCCGAAGTGGATGTCACCCGCGCACATCAATCCGACATTTTGGATTATTTCCGCGAGAAGAAGGAAGTCATCGAAAACGGCGATTGGGACAACCTGCAACGCAACTACCTCGACAAAGTCGATGCCTGCAACCGCACCGCCTGGGCGTTGACGGAAAAGGGATTGAGTTTTATCGCAGCGAAGAATTTGCACAAGTAAACAATAGAAAGTGGAAAGTAAAAAGACCTCCGTCACCTGGAGGTCTTTTTCGTTGCAAGAACAGAATGTTCAAGCTGACAAAGGCTTGGGAGCATACACCCCAGCCCGCCTGAACCCATAGCGAACCAGGAGCGAGAGCGCAAGCATGATCCCCCAATCGGTGACCAGAATACTGCGCGGGAAATTATGAAACCAGCCGACAGAATAGCCGATAAAGATGATCAAGCCCAAGGCCATCGTCCCAGCCGTGACGGAGATCAAGACCGGGCGCACGAATTGCATGAACGACCCGTAAAGTATTGCAGGGTTGGAGGCATTAAATCCAACGGTGAAAATCGTCCGCAAAACAAAAGCCGACCAAAACATTGCCAGCGCAATTGGACGATAGAGGGCGTACTCACGCCCCATGTCTATACGCAGGTTGAAGGCGAGATAAATCGAAAGCCCAAGCAGCCCCAAATCCAAAAAGAGGATCGGCATGCTGACATTTTGCAGAATCTTCTTTAGCCAGATACGAAGCGGCTGGTCGAAATAAAAATGAATCAGCAGGACGAGACCGATCGTTAAAGGCAGGAAAGTCAGGTCAAAGATCTGTTTAGGGTCGGCAATGTTGAGGTTGTTCAGGGCACGTTCATACAGCCAGAAAAATGGGACATGCAAAATGTACAGCCCATAAGAAGTATCCCCAAGCGTGATCAGTGCGGGGGTATTGAAGAATTTGGAAAGCCACGATTTATCCAGCGCAAGCGCCACAATGACGACGGTCAATACTGGGGCAAGCATCCCAGTCATCAGCTGCAAGCCGTGCGGCAGGCTGGGCAACCGACTGCTGATCACGATATAAGCACAAGCCAGTAACACTCCGCCCGCAAATACAGTCAGTGTTTTATTGGATCTGTATTCCCGGTCTCGTCCCTCTCGCAAATACCAGATCCCGCCGACCGCCCCTAAAATAAACGAACTTATATGAAAAATCGGGAAATAAACGAGAAAGTTTTCGTATTCTGGAAAATAACCCACCCAAAGCGCATTATGAATGGTCTGGCTGACGGCCCATAAGATGAGCGAGCCCCAGATCAATTTTTTCATCGACTGGCGATAAGCCCACATCGTAAAGAATGGGAATACTGCATAAAAGAAAAATTCCACGGTCATGGACCAGGCCGCGAAATTGAATGACTGTGCGTAACGGGGAATCCAGGCTTGCAGGATCAAGACATTGGCAAGTGTCTTTTGCAGTTTGATCTGGGCAATGGAATCGGAATAGTAAAGGCATACCAGGATAAAAGACAGAAGGTATAGCGGATACAGACGCAGAAAACGCGCGGTCCAGTATTTGCCGACATTGAACTTCTCGCCCGGGCGATAATTCACCAGCGACATGACAAACCCAGAGAGCACGTACAGATACGTGACACTGGTGGTGGCGGAGACCAGAATCGGCGAAAGCGGGAAAAAGTCAATCGCTTTCAGGTAAACGCCGCCACCGCCGTGAAAAAACAACACGACAATGATCGCAATGAAACGGGTAAAGGTTAACTGATCGAGTCTTTTCATCCAATCCTCAAGAAACTGCGCCTTATTCTACTAGAAAAAATCGGGCTGGCATTCAGCCAGCCCGATCAGGACAACGAGGAAACACAAAATTTACAGGTCAACCGCGAGGCAGGTGAGAGTCTGCTCGACGCCCGGGATGGGCTGGATCTCCAAAGCCGTGATCGAACCCAGTTTGGCCAGATCAGATGTCTCAACGACAGCCACCGCATCGTATGGGCCGAAGGTCATGTGGGCTTCTTTGACATCACTCACCTTGCGAAGCTGCAAAACCACGTCCTTCACATCGCCCGCGCGGATCTTGATCATGATATACGCTTTCATGGTTACTCCTTTTGTTATGCTTTCTTATCACGAAGGAACACAACCCAATAGATGGCGGCCACCAGCACTGCTCCGCCAATGATGTTGCCAATAGTAACAGGAATTAGATTTTTAATGAAGAATGCCTGCCAGGTCAGCAGTTCCAAATTAGGGACCCTGTCACCCACTGCAGCCATGAACTGCGGATCGAAATCCTTGATGAAGAGCCCAATGGGAATAAAGTACATATTTGCAACACTGTGTTCAAAGCCAGCCGTTACAAATGCCGTGATCGGGAAAATGATCGCCAGAATCTTATCGATGGTGGTACGCGCGCTGTAAGTCAGCCAAACCGCCAGACACACCAGCGCATTACACAGGATGCCAAGCGCAACCGCCTGTACGAAACTAAAATCACATTTTGCCACAGCGATCCTCAGGGCGGTCAACCCCACCGCATTCGCGCCAAAGGTGTACTGCCTGGTGAAAAACATCAACGCCGCTGTCGCAATGGAGGCGACGAAATTCCCCAAATAAACGATTGCCCAATTGCGCAATAACGCGCGACCCGTCACTTTCCCATTGGCCCAGGCCATTACGATCAGGTTATTGCCCGTGAACAATTCCGCGCCACCCACAACCACGAGGATCAGGCCAAGGCAGAAAACCAGCCCGGACAGCAGGCGGGTCACACCGAATGGCAGGCCGGTAGTGTAGGCTACTGCTCCATCCGCCGTGGTGATCGGCATGCTGCCAGCCGAAACGGTGGTGGCAAATATCGCCCCCAGAGAGATGAACGCCCCCGCCAACAGCGAAAGCATGAACATCGTAAAGGCCGGCATTTCCGCCTTGCGCACACCCAGGTATTCCGCACGGGTTGCCATTTCAGCAGGCAGAAGGGCATCAATTCGGATCTCGCTCATACGAATCTCCTTTTTGAAACCTAATTGTGAATTTTTTTATAATACAAGTGTATCAAAACGAGGTCCAAACAGGAAGCGAATTTTCCATCAAAAGCGGAATTTCTTATTCCAAAGCATCTGTTTTCTTTTTTGCGCCCAGCCATGCGCCAATGCCCGCGCCAAGCAATGCCGCCAAAACAATGACTCCCAAAACGATCCCGCCCGTTTGCCGCGAAGCAGGCGGCACGGGCAACGGAGTTGCCGTGGCCGTGGCTGTGGGTATAACGGGCTGTGTATTCGTGGAAGTGGGAATCCCCAAAGTCACTGTCAGTGTTGGAGTGGGCGTCTCAGTGCTTATTTCAGGTCTTTCGATCAGAAGTTTCTGGCCGATGAATATCTCGTTATTGCTCAAGCTGTTCAATAACTTCAACTGTTCAATGGTGGTGTTGTACGCAAGCGCGATACTCCACAGAGCCTCGTCCGCTTGAACGATATGAAATACCCTGCCATCTTCCAACGGTGTGCTGGTGTGAATGATCGCGATGGGCGTTCCGAGTGTGGGCGTGGTGGTGACCTGTAAAAAGGCCGCACCCACCCACTTAAGCGGAATCAGGCTCAAGGTTAAGAAAAGAAGCGGAATTAATATCCATATAAAAAATCGTCTCATCCGAAAATTATACCGTTCCCGGATGGTTCGGAGGGCTTCTCAAATTTCCAGTTGCGGGTGTAAAATTATATATAATATATAATCCAAAGGAGATCGTTCCCATGCCCGGCTTTACTCCAGGACGACGTTATCAACCGCCATTTATGCCTTTCAAGCGAGTGCCCTTCAAACAGCGCGTACTTGCGAAGATCGAGCTGGCTGTCAAGGGACCTCTCTTTGGATGCCGCATGTGCGGGAATTGTCTCTTACAGGAAACCGCATTTATCTGCCCGATGGAATGCCCGAAGGGATTGCGCAACGGTCCATGCGGCGGATCAACACCGGAAAAATGTTACGTGGACGAATCGCGCCCTTGCATCTGGTATAAAATTTATGACCGATCTTTCAAATTGGGCCGTGAAGCATTGCTGCTTGAAGTATTGCCGCCCATGGATTGGAACAAGGCGGGAATGGATGCCTGGAGCGATGTATTCATTCAAGCGAAAAATGTCGGGGTGAAGAATATCATCTCGGGTCTTACCTCGGGGGAAGCTGGTTCTGTTACGAAAACACTTGACTCTGTCTTTCGGCCGGTGCGCCAGCCCGATTGGTGGCAGGGCGATGCACTTTATCACGCACCAAAATACACGGAGCCTGCCTCCGAATTGGAGCGACGGCTGAAGGCAGGAGAATTTGTTGTTGCGGCGGAAATCTCCCCGCCCATGTCTGCCAATACTGACAAGCTCAAACAGAATATCGAAATGCTCAAGCCATACACAGCCGCGCTGAATTTCACTGACAGTCCATCGGCAACCCCGCGCATGTCCTCGTGGGCATGCAGCAAGATCGCAGTGGACCTTGGCGCGGACCCGATCATGCAGATCGCCGCGCGTGACCGCACCCGCATCGGCTTGCAAGGCGAAGTGATGGGCGCGGAAGCCCTCGGAATTCACAACATCCTGTGCCTGACAGGTGACAGCATGGCACTCGCCCCCTCCCCTCGCGGACGCATGGATATTGTCGATCTGGACGGCATTCAGATGCTATGGATCCTGCGGCGCATGCGTGACGAAGGCAAATATCTCGATGGGCGCGAGATCAAGACCCTGCCGAAATATTTCCTCGGCGCTGCGGCGTCCCCTTTCGCATCCAACATGAAGTTCCAAGCCTTGCGCGAACAGAAGAAAGTGAACGCAGGCGCGCAGTTCTTCCAAACCAACGTCGTCTTCGACGCGGATGCCCTGGATGAATGGTTGAATGAGATCGCAAAACGAGACATTCTGGACAAGGTCTACATCATGATCGGCATCTCGCCGCTAAAAAGTTACCGAGCCGCCGTGTACATGAACGACAAAATACCCGGTGTATTCGTGCCTGAAACAGTTCTCAAGCGCATGGAAAACGCCAAGGCCAAAGGTAACGAGCAGGAGGAAGGCGTGCAGATCACGCTTGAATTGATCGAAAAGATCAAGACCAAACAAGGTGTAAGCGGAATTCACATTATGGCGGTCGGCTGGGAAGATATTGTCCCGCGCATCGTGCGTGAAGGGCTGGGGGTAAATCCTGTAAAATAATAAGCCAAGGTTAATAAAAACAAAAAAGCCAGGCGCATGTGCCTGGCTTTTTTCATTTCAATTGTTATTATGAACCCTGGTCGCTGTCTTTGGCGGCGTAACCTGGGCCGCTCTTGAAGAACTCGTAATTCGGCTGGATGTCTGCGGTGAGGTCAACGGTTTCACCGGCGGCGAGCTGCTTGGTTGTCTCAAGGACAACTGCCTTGCCATGGTGATTGGTGCCTTCGTAGTGACCAGTAAGACCGACTTTGCTGATGAATTCACCACCCTTGGCGGTGTAAGCAGCAGGCACTTCATCTTCGGGGAAGATGGCGGCGTACGGGCACTCGGGCACGCAGGCGCCGCAGTCGATACAGGTATCGGGGTCAATATACATCCACGGCCACTCGGCTACAGGCTGGCCAGGAACGATACATTCCACGGGGCATACTTCGATGCAACCGCGGTCACGAATGCACAGGCTGGTAATAATATGTGTCATGGTAATTTACTCCTTGTAGGATTGTAATTAAACCGAACATATCTATTATAACTTCGTTTAACTTTGTGGCAAGGGAAACTTGAAGCAGATATGGCTTGCAAAGTCCGATTAATGTCGCTCTGAGCGAAGCGAAGAGCCTCTTAGCCGCCGTAGAGACCCTTCGCTATCGCTCAGGGAATCATGTTAAAAGGGCTTTCTCAAAAAAAGTCAAGCGACTTTGCAACAGCCATAGGAGCAGGCTTTTCTAAAAAATGGCATCTCGTTTTAAGAGATCTTTCTTCGAGAGAGAGAGTCACGCAATGCAATCCTTCGACTGCGTTTTGCTCTGCTCAAGATGATGGGAAATTTAAACAAAGCATCCCGCAGAGAAAATTCTGCGGGATAATAGATAAAGTGAAAAATATTATTTTGCGGCGTACTTGGAAGCGACGGCATCCCAATTGACCACGTTCCACCAGGCGGTGATGTAATCGGGGCGGCGGTTCTGGTAATTGAGGTAGTAGGCATGCTCCCACACGTCAATGCCCATGATCGGGGTCAGGCCATCGGAGAGCGGACTGTCTTGATTGGCGGTGGATACAACAGCGAGGCCACTGCCCTTTTTGACGAGCCAGGCCCAGCCGGAGCCGAAGCGGGTTGTGGCAGCTTTGGTGAACTCATCCTTGAAAGCGTCGAATGAATTGAAGGAAGCATCGATCGCTTTGGCGAGATCCCCTTTCGGAGCGCCGCCGGCATTGGGTCCCATCACTTCCCAGAACAGGTTGTGATTGTAGGTGCCGCCGCCATGATTGCGGACAACCATGCGGACGCCTTCAGGAACTGCATTCAGATCGCCGAGCAGGGCCTCCAATGATTTGCCAGCCAATTCGGGGGTCTTTTCCACTGCGCCGTTCAGGTTGGTGATGTAGGTCTGGTGGTGCTTGGTGTGATGGATTTCCATCGTGCGCGCATCAATGTGGGGTTCAAGCGCATCGTACGCGTAAGCGAGTTTGGGAAGTTCAAATGCCATGAGGATTCTCCTTTGAGTTGATAATCAGTATTATATGAAACAGCATTCTTTGAATGTATAATTCGATTTTACCCCCTTATAACGATACTCGCAAGAAATTAGACAATTTTTATACAAATATCATATAAATCGCTTCCAGAGAGTCAATACAGGATTCCCGTGCGCGACTGTTGCTGTTTTTATTAATCCACATTGCCACTCTGCAATCTTCATGAAATTTAACGCACGCCAGCATACGTCCTCATCCCCAACCCTTCCCCTGCTGGGGAAGAGAGTCCCGAGCTAAAGGAATCAAAATGACCCTCAATTTATCAGTCAAAGATCAAGAAATGCTGAAAGGCGCACATGGGCCAGCGACCAAGATGGCGATGTCTATTTTGGTGCGCATGGCAGAAGTATCGGGTGCAAAGGAATTGCTCGATATCAGCGGCGCACACATTGACAGTACGGTGTACATCGGCGATGCGGGGCTGGAATACGCCGAACGACTCGCCAGCCTCGGCGCGAAAGTGGCCGTGCCCACCACGCTTAACGTCAGCGGTGTGGACGAGCATCATTGGAAGGAATGGGCGGTGCCGCCACTGTGGGCAAAACAGGCACATCGGCAGATGGTCGCTTATCAAAGCATGGGGACCATTCCAACCTGGACATGCGCCCCCTATCAAACCGAAATGCGGCCGAGCTTCGGTCAGCAAATTGCGTGGGGAGAATCCAATGCGATCGTGTTTGCCAACTCGGTGATCGGCGCGCGCACGGAGCGATACCCCGACATGTTCGATGTGTGCTGTGCCATCACAGGCCGCGCCCCCGCCATCGGATTGCATCTGACGGAAAACCGCGCGGGGAAAATCCTGCTCAAACTCGAAGGGGTCTCGGCTGAATTACAGGCGAGCGATGACTTCTACCCCGTGCTCGGTCATTATTTGGGAAAAATCTCATTGGACAGAATCCCAGTCATTGAAGGAATGAGCATTGTCCCCGATGACGATCAACTCAAGGCACTTGGTGCGGCGGCGGCTTCTTCTGGCGCAGTAGCCCTCTTTCACATGGTGGGCGTGACCCCCGAAGCACCGACAGTTGAAGCGGCCTTTCAGGGAAACACCCCGAAGAAACCATCATCGTCGATATGGAAATTTTGCGGCAGGCGCGCAGGGAATTAACACACGCTGATGATGCCCGCCTTGATATGGTCGTGCTGGGAAGCCCGCATTTTTCGCTGGCGGAATACAAGACCCTGGCGAAACTTGTCGAAGGGAAGAAGAAGCATAAGGATGTTAAATTCCTGGTGACCTCCAGCAGGGCGATGACCCAACTTGCGCAACAGGCGGGTTTTCTTGAAGCCGTTCAGGCTTTCGGCGCGCAGATCACTGTGGATACCTGCATTTTGACCACGCCGATGCTGCCAAAGGAGATCCGCTTTTTGATGACGAACTCGGCGAAATTTGCGTACTATGCGCCAGGCTTGCTGGATAAAAGAATCGCGTTCAGCAGTCTGGCTGATTGTGTTACCTCCGCTGTGAAAGGCGAGATCGTTCGGGATGAGACTTTATGGAAAGGCTAATATTGATCGGGAAGCCTGTGATATCAGGCAAGGCCAGTGGAATTGCATTGGTCAGCCGTGAGCCGCTTTCGTTTTGGGGCGGATACGATTGGAAGAGCGGAGAGATCACCGACCGCAGGCATCCGCTTTCGGGTGAGAATGCCAGGGGCAAGGTGCTGGTCGTGCCGTTCACGCGCGGCTCTTCGACGACAACCGCGGTTTTGCTGGAAGCGATCCGCGAAGGGACTGCGCCTGCGGCGATCGTCACGACGGCGACGGATTTTTTCTTTGCGCTGGCTTCGGTGGTGGCGGGTGAGTTGTACGAGAAATCGTTTCCGCTGATCGCTTTGTCTGAGTCGGATTTCGGTATGATAAAAACTGGAGATCAGGTTGAAGTGATGGAAGATGGGAAGTTGATCGTTAATTAGAAAAACCATTTAACGCAAAGACGCGAAGTCGCAAAGAAAAAATCCTGGCGTTTTACAACTTCACATGAATAGGAGACACTGATGAGTTGGGTTATTGTCATTTTGATCGCCATTTCCGCCAATATTATTATCCTTGCCACCTGCGGCGCGGGCGGCGGGTTGATGCTGCTGGTTGCGCTCAACGGTTTTTCTGAATCGGCGGCGACGCCGTTTTTGGCTGGATATGGATTGCTGGTGCTGGCCATTAGCTGGGGAATCTCCACGGGCGCGACGTGGATGTATGTAAAACCGCGCAGTGCCGCATCGGGGATTGGGTTTTGGCATGCGGCGGGTGTTAATGCAGGGGTGATCGTTTTGATGATCCTGGGCATCGTTGCTTTCATGGCGATCAGGGCGCTTTGATATCGCGATGGTGATCCTTGTGATGGGCGTGGCGGGTTCGGGCAAGACGACGATCGGGTCGCTGCTGGCGCTGGAACTCGGCTGGGATTTTTACGACGGAGACGATTTTCACTCTGCATCGAATCGCGCGAAGATGGCGCAGCGAATTCCGCTGACGGATGAAGACCGCTCCACGTGGCTGGCTTCTCTTCGAGACCTGATCAGCCAAAACTTAAGAGAGAATCGTTCCATCGTGCTGGCGTGCTCAGCGTTGAAGAAGTCGTATCGGGATGTGCTCAATTTCAATGAAGAGGTTCGCTTCGTGCATTTGCAGGGAAGCTATGAGCAGATCGAGGCGCGGCTGCGCGAGCGTACGGGACATTTTATGTCGGCGGAGATGCTTGCGAGTCAGTTCGAGATCCTTGAAGAAGCACCCGATGCGCTGGGCATCGATATTTCAAATACGCCACAGGAGATCGTGGCGATCATTCGCAAAGGATTCAATTTATGAAACTCCCCTCTCATCTTTATCTCGATGAAAAAAACATTCCCTATGAAGCGCTGAGTTTTTCGCCCGAAACCGAAAAGGGCGCGGCGAACGTGGCGCATGCGCTGGGCTTTTCGGAACGACAGGCGGTGAAGACGCTTATCTTTCAGGTGGATACGGGCGAGCGCGTGCTGGTGATGCTGGGCGGCGACCAGAATGCGGTCTCTGGAAATTTGAAGAAGGCAATCGGTTCGCGGAATATTCAAATGGCGGCGCCTGATGTGGTGAAGGAGACGACTGGATATATCATCGGTTCGATCCCCGCCTTTCACTGGCAGCCAGAAAATTTCAGGTCTTTCCTTGAGGCGAGTCTACTTAATGAACCGATCCTCGGCACGGGCGGCGGACAGTGGGGCGAGGAGATCATGATCACGCCTGAGAATTTGGTGAAGGCGAGCCGCGCGATCGTTGTGAATTTGACGGATCGGGAGAGGGCGGTGTTTTTGAATAGTGAAGGTTGAAGGTTTCAGGTTGAAGGTTTGAAGGTTGCAAGTTTCAGGTTTGAAGGTTTAGGTGATTTGTGAAGAGTGTTGGAAGGTCGTTTTCTGTTAGGAGCATTTTGCTGGTGATCCTGTCTGTGGCGGGCGGGATGATTGCTGTTGTGAATCTTTTTCTGCTTTCCAAGGATATGCTTTTTGGGGATTTTTCGGCAGAGGGGATCTTTCCGCGGCCGATGTATGGATTTTTCCGCGTGCCTGACAGGCCGAATACGATCGAGCAGAATGCGGTGAACCGACTGGCGGCGGATTATGCGCAGGTTTATTTCCCTGCGCTGGAGTTTTCGTCGCTTACTAAAAATTATGAAACAGGGTATCTCGACCCGTGGGGACGTCCTTCGCGATACGCGCCTTTCATCCATTATGTTTGCGCGGTCTCGTTCTGCAAGCTGGATTACGGGCAGGCAAGTTTGCTGCATATGCTGGTGCAGACGGGGTTGTTCTTTTTCTTTTTTGTGATGACTTTCAAGATCCTGAAAATCGAATCGGACCTGTGGATGGGGCTGGCTGCGACGATGCTGTTTCTGTTCGTGACGCCTGCGGGGCTTTCGTGGTTCGAGCGGGGGCAATTTTCGTTGTATGTGGCGCTGGCGTACCTTTTGCTGATGGTGGGTTTGATGAAGGATAAGCCTGTGCTGGTGTTTATTTCGGCGTTGTTCGCTTATGTGAAGTGGACTTCGCTGCCTTTTCTGCTGGTGGTGATGGCTGTGCATTGGCTGAGCGCAAAAGATGCAAGGGAGAGGCTGAGGTTTACACGATCAGCGCTGATCTATTTGCTGGTGCTTCTGACGCTTTCGCTGGCGTTTCGGAGCCGATTCATTCATTTCTTCGAGGGGATCTATATGCAGGAGGCGAATGTGGAGGCGGTGGGGATTGCTCTGGCGCAATTGCTGCCGACGGCTGTGGTGAAGGGGTTGCCAATCCTGCTGGTGGGGGTTGGGTATCTATCCCTGAGAAAATGCGGCAGAAACTTTGAGCAGCTTCCCCCTTTCCTGATCGGTTCTGGAATCCTGATGCTGACTTATCCGACTGTGGCGTTTGAATACAATATCCCGAATCTGCTTTGCTTCATTCCGCTGGTTTTTTATTGGGCGAAGGGGTCTGGCACTCTGCATGCGGCGGTGCGTATTTTGTTTTTCGGGTTTGTTTTTCTGGCGTCGTGCACGGTTTATGTGGGTTCGGCGGTGGGTGCGAGTTTTATTTTGCTGGGGTATTTGGCGGCGGCGGGGGTGTTTATGGGGATGCAGTTTGCGGGGGAGGGAATGGTGAATAGGGAATTGTGAGTGGTGGGAAGTGGTCAGTCTAGGGGGGATTTGACGGCGTTGGCTCCGCGTTGAAGGACATGGGTGTAGATCATGGTGGTTTTTACGTCTTTGTGCCCTAATAATTCCTGGACTGTGCGAATGTCGTAGCCTGCTTGAAGTAGATGGGTAGCAAAACTGTGACGAAAGGTGTGAGGGGTGACGCGTTTTTCGATCTTTGCAAGGGTTGCCGCCTGTTTGATGGTTCTTTGTAATGCGGTTTCGTGAATGTGGTGGCGGCGCATGACTCCGTCTTCCTTGTCGGTGAAGAAGGTGGTGGCGGGAAATACGTATTGCCATATCCAGGATTTGTCGGCGTTGGGGAATTTTTTGGCGAGGGCGTAGGGCATATGAACGGAGCCGCGCCCATGTGCCAAGTCTTTTTCATGTATGGCGCGGGTTTTGGCAAGGTGTTCGCGCAGGGCTGGGATGATGCTATCGGGGAGGGGTGTTTGGCGGTCGTCACCGCCTTTTCCGTCGTAGACAAGGATGCGGTGGTTTTCAAAGTCTATATCTTTGATGCGCAGGCGAAGGCATTCCATAAGACGTAACCCTGAACCGTACATGATCTGTACCATGAGTTTGTAAGGAGGGATCATGTTTTGGATGATGGCTTTGGCTTCATTTTTGGAGAGGACGGTGGGGACGCGTTTGCCTCGTTTGGGGCGGATGAAGCCAAGGTCGGTTTGGTCAAGTTCGATGTGGAGGACGTTGCGGTAGAGGAAGAGTATGGCGCTGATGACTTGATTTTGGGTGGAGGCGGAGGCTTTGCGGTCTACAACAAGGTGGGTGATGAATTGTTTGACTTCAGAGGCTGCCATTTCTTTGGGGTGACGCTTGTTGTGAAATAGGATGTATTGGCGAATCCATTCGACGTAGGTTTTTTCGGTACGCGGAGAGTATTGTTTGAGGCGGATGGCTTCTTTATATTGGTCGAGGAGTTTCTTCCCCTGCGGGGACGATGTTGGTTTTTGAGGAGTTTGCATTTCTTGCCCCTTTCTGCTGGTGCTTGTATAATACTGTTATGCAATCTATAAGGTATTATACAGCGAAATTGCTGTTATGTACCCCAAATGGGGTGTTATACAGCAAGCGGTTAAGTACCCGTTTTGGGTGTTTATACAGCACGCTGTATAAACAGTAGTTGGGCGCTTGGTCATAAAATAATCTTGTAAATATTCAACAGAATGAGTGGTTCTTATGCTATCAATCACACAACAAGAAGTAACTCCAGAAATCTTGAATCTGTTTGATTTGAATAATCCAACTATGCCTCGCGCTTTCAATGTTCTTGAAGGCATCATCTCAGGACAGATTTTAGTTGACAACCTTACTCAACCAAGTTGGGCAGTGGTACGTGAAGGCATTTATGGAACACTTTATTTTGGCGGTCAAATAACTTCTTCGGTTATCCCATCTATATTCGGGCACTTTTTTCAATTTGGCGGTATCGGTGTTGGGTGTTGGTTAGACAATCCGCTAAATAAAATACTCCCCGACAGCCCAGATTATGATGGATTTACTTTATATTTCACTGAGCGTTCATCTGCTGAAACGAACTTAGAAACACTTGTTTCGCAACTTCCGTCAAATTATGCTTTGGTATCTCGTGATGAGCACTTGTTTAAAAAATCCTTTGACTATGATTCAACTCTTGCATCTTTTGATTCAATAGAAAATGTCATGCAATACACGCTTGGGGTATCATTAGTTCAAGATGATTATTTGGTCTGTGAAGCGGCGACGGCGCACCCACGCATGGGTTAATGGAAGTCGGAGTAACCACCCATGAAAATTATCGTCAAAAAGGTCTTGCCACAATAGCGTGTGCAAAACTTATTGAAATATGCGAAATGCAAGGTTATTCAACATGGTGGGATTGCGCAAAACAAAATACACCGTCTGTGCGTCTTGCAAAAAAACTTGGTTATCAAAACGAGAAAGAATATAGATATGCGTGGTGGGAGAAAGGATGAACGCGTCTTCCACCGAACAGCGCC
>NZ_JADJKT010000033.1:0-12263 GCF_016705895.1 Candidatus Villigracilis affinis
AGGCGGCGCATAAGATGTTGCAACAGGCATTGACTGAAGACAAGATCGAATTGGCATTGATCCGAACGGCATCATTCCGATTGTCGATCCACGCCTGGCAGCCCAAGCCGTGAATTCGGATCGACGGGAGGACATCCTAATCTGGCGCTACAAGAAGGAGAAGTTGGAGGAGCTCGGACCGTTCGCCGATTCATTACTGGGCTTCGCCTCCCATTTTGTGCCCGCTGTTCGTGAAGGCGCTTCACGGATTGGATTGCTTCCCAGCCCGACGAAAAAACGTAGCTGGTTCGGGAAGGGCTAGACGATGTTTGATATTGCCGGTAAAACATTGAAGCCTGTTTCGGAAGCGCGCTCCTCGGATGAGATGGAACGCTGGTGGAATATTCTTGCTGAGGAAGGACGGGCAAAGAAAGCGATTGAGTCTCTGCAAAAAAGCATGACCTCCACGGAGATCGAAGCTCTGGCCCGTCAGGTCTTTGAAGAAATAAGTGTTCGTGCGGTGGATGCAGGCGTCTCTTTACCCAAGGAATACATCCTGCGCCTGATCGGTGAACTCTCCGGGATGGGTCCTTTACTGGAACTGATCGCCCGTTCGGATATCGAAGACATCGCCATCAACCTGGGACACATTTATGTGTACACCACCAGTAATGGCTGGGAACATGCCGGTCCTGCACCGGATGGGATTGGCGATGCGCTGAGAGTCATGATCGACCGCGCTGGACAACGTGCGCCGACTCCCGATTACCCGATTGCAGATGCGATGTTGCAGGTCATGGTTCCGCTCGTCGATGGAACCGTGCGGAGGAAAGGTGTGCGTATCAATTACGTTATGCCGCCGGCCTCGCCCTATGGAGATACGATCACCCTGCGTGTTTCCAACTACCGTACGGCTTTGGACCTGACTCAAGGGAGCCTTGCATTGCTTTGTCAAAACAGACTCCCACCTGTCCCGCGTCCCAAATTCGATCCGAAAGACTTTCCGCGTGGCAATGGCATTCTCACACCGGAAGCCGCGAATTATTTGTTGAGTGTCATGGTGCATGGCGGCACATTGGTCATCGCGGGCACGACCGGTTCGGGAAAGACCTTTGTGGGGCAGCGCATTTTGCAGGAGATGTTGGACTACTATCCGCGTGGTGCGATCCGTTTGTTTATCGTGGAAGATAGCAACGAGATCGTCCTGAACGGCTGGAATGGAGATGGCAAGGCAGATACAGGCAACATCATCTACACCGTGACCCGTCCCGAGATCCGTGGCGGTCCGCCACCGGTCACCATGTATGACCTGATCCGTTCCGCGTTGCGTTCGCGTCCGCATGGAGTCGTCATTGGCGAAGCACGTGGCGCCGAAGCTTGGGAATTGATCCGTGCTGCCGCGACCGGACATGGACATTCTGCTTTTACCATCCATGCCACCAGCGCTGAACATGTTTGGCCACGCTTTTTGCAAGTGGTGCAGGCTCATCCGGATGCAGCGCGCATGTCTGAGATCCAGATCGCACAGTCTTTTGCGGAAGCTATCACCGCAGCCGTATATATCGAACGCAATCCTCAGCATGGACAGATCGTGCGCGAGATCGTGGAAGTGTCCACCATCGTGGAACGCACCGCGGCACGTCCTTCGTTTTCCCCGTTATTCAAGCACGAAGCCGGTAAAGGGTTGACGCCAACAGGCAACCGTCCCATGCGACCGGGCTTTCGGGCGAACGATCTGAATATCCCTGAGTCTATTTTCAAGGCAGGGGTTGTAATGGCAGAGCAGACCATTGGTTCGACGAGAACCTTTGTATTGGCAAAAGGCTTTATACAGGTCGGCAATCATCCGGCTTTGATGGGTGAGGATGATACGCGCCGCTTATTTGCCGAAGTGTACGCCGATCCGGATCGTCCCGATGTGCGACCACAGGAGGCATACAAATCCATTCTCTCCTCGATGCAACCAGGTTGGACGCTACGGGTACTGCAATTGTTCTGGCCCGACCCGGAACCGAGGTTGGAGTTCCAGAAACAGGTTCAACGATGGAACACGCCATCTACAGAGGGCTTGGATATTTTGCACCAAGGCTTATCCCTTGCCGTGCAGGAATACCCGCTTCCCTTTGTACGTCGCACTGTATTCGAATTTGTATTGCCCGGTGATGAGGGAATTGCCTGGTGGGAAGGATTGAATGGATTATGTGCCGGCTTTGGGTTACGGATTCGGTACCTGGATCAGACTGCTATCGAAAGTTTGACCCGCTGGGTATTGAATCCAAATTTAGAATACAGGGCATAGTGTGTGTAGTATGTTCCAAGGATTGTCCATTTAATTCAGAAGGGGGTTGACAGCATTAGCTCCATTTTGAAGAACATGGGTGTATTTGATTTAGATCGCTTCTCAGGATTGATCCGAGAGTTTTTTCATTGGTTTGAGGGCGGTTCTGATCTGTCGCTTTGTTACACCTTTTGGCAGGTGTGGCATATAATTTATCCTATCCGTACAAAGCATGTTATACCGAACTATTCGGCATAACACCCCGCAGAGGGCAAAAAGCCGAATGTTTCGGTTTTAGCGTAACGGTTGCTTAAACCACTACTTGAAAGAGTTATTACAAATAGGAGAATTACTACATGGCAAGATGCACAGCACCAGTACACGGTCATCGCACGGCGAGCGGTCGAGCGGCCTGCCCTGCATGCGGTGGCAGTGGCGGTTATCGCGGTTATGGCGGCTACGGGTCGTACTCGTCCCCGTCTTATTCTCCGTCGCGGAGCAGCGTTGGCGGATCAGGCAGCAGCGCAAGGCCGAAATGGTCGCGAGCCGGTTCGTCCGTGGCGTACACAACTGCAGAGGTGCGGGCACTCACGCCGGTCCGCGAAAACGTCGAAAGGCGAGCGCCTCTGCCTGACGTTCGGGACGTCTTTTTGTGCCATGCGTGGGACGACCGGACAGGGGCCGCCAAGGACCTGCACGACCTGCTCGAGTCACGCGGTGTTTCGGTCTGGTTCAGCGAGAAGGACGTCGCCCTTGGCACGCCGTTGCTCCGCGAAATTGACCGGGGACTGGCGAAGTCACGAGTCGGGATCGTGCTGGTGACCCCTGCGCTGCTGAGCCGCCTCCGTGGAGAGGGCATCGCCGACAAAGAGCTATCGGCACTCCTAGCGCGTGACCTGCTCGTCCCCATTGTGCACGGCACGACGTATGAGGCTCTCCGCGACGTTAGCCCCCTGCTCGGCTCGCGAAGCGGCCTGAGTACTGCAGAAGATACGATGGCAAATGTCGCGGCTAAGCTCGCCGAGCTGGTTGCCCTCTAGCTCTATTGTCCACACAGATCTGAGTGGACGCTGACACGCAACAGCAGTTGCTATATCGCTTGTCGGTATTAGTGCGCATCGTGTTCAATTCTCCATGACTGTTCGCTCTAACAAGGCGCACTTGACGGGTGGGACGCTTCTGCGGCTTTTTCGGGCTTTACCTGCACCCAAACAGAATCCTGCTCTCGAATTTTTATCTACGCCCGCCCACCCGCAAGTATCCCACTCGCTCCGCTCGGGGACGATGTCGCAAACCGTTAGCCGCCACCTCCAAACACAAAGGTAAACATGACAAAGTTTCCTCCTAATGAAATTATCTCGCTTTTAGATGTCAATCTAAAATTCAACCTTGCAGAAAGTACGGCAACAAACCTTACTTTTGGACAAATTGCCGATGAAGCATTTCTTTCAGAACTCAATAAACTTGAGTTAGGTTACGGCACATCTCGCGGGTATGAGCCTTTGCGAAACGAGATTGCGAATCGATTATCAATTCCAGCCAATACAGTGATGACAACGAATGGCGCATCGAGCAGTATATTTCTAACAGCATTCACGTTATGCAATGCGGGTGATGAAATTGTTACTGTTTCTCCTAATTTTCCCCCAACGATGGATATTATTTCTGCACTTGGGGCAACTAAAAAAACAATACCTTTATCCTTTGATGAAAAATATGAACTCAATATTGAAAGGCTATCTTCAGTCCTGTCAGAGCGCACCAGACTTGTAGTTTTTGTCACTCCGCACAATCCTTCTGGAACTTCAACGGCACAAAAGACCATTGAAACGGCTATCAACCTTATCCAACAAAAAAGCCCCAGAGCCTATGTTTTGATTGATGAAACTTACCGTGAAGCAACTTATGGAGATAATCAAGCCGCACTTTCTATGGCAGGGTTTTCCGAGCGCATACTTACAACAACGTCTTTATCAAAATGTCATGGCGCACCTGGAATTCGGTTAGGATGGTTGACCTGCAATGATAGTGAATTGCTTGAACAATTAGCACTGGCAAAGATGAATACTGTTATTTCTTGCTCTGTTTTGGATGAAATGGTTGGATTTCATATATTGAGAAACAGCCAGAATATACTTGGCGAAAGAAAAGTATTACTTCAAAAAGGTGTAACGATTGTCGAGAACTGGATTCAAAGGAATACAGAATTTATTGAATGGGTACGTCCAAATGCTGGCGCGTTATGCTGTGTTCGCTTAAGACCAGATGTATTCACTGACGCAGAAGTTAATAATTTTTATTCTCATGCTGGCAATGCACAAATACAACTTGCGTCTGGTGAATGGTTTGGTGAGCAAAAAAGAGTCTTTCGGCTAGGGTTTGGTTTTCTTCCACTGCCTTTGTTAGAACAGGCTCTTTCCCTTTTAGAAGACACATTGAGAAAGACAAAAGGCAGCTAACAAAGCGCGGAGCAAAGATACTACCTGACGATGATGACTGTCCATAGCGCTTGTGTATATCCTAAGCAGTTTTCTATGCCTTGGACTTTTTTTCTGGGTGAACATCTTTGCCATCCCCGATCCAATGCGGTTACCCATTATGAGGGCAATGATACATACCTTTGAAGTCTTTGAATAAATGCCGATCAACCAAGCGGAGTCTTATGATGAGAAACAAACTATATGTCAAATTAGGAAATGGAAGCTACCTTTTCTGCCCGTAAATAAGGTTCCCCACGTTCCTTGTCCATCTCCATCACCCCTGTGATCAACAGGGGTGGATTTGAATCAAGAAAGGATTTTGCGATTCGATACACGTCCGGGAATAGAATCACATCCAAGGTCCCTTGCAAGTCTTCGATGGTCAGGAAGAGCATCATGTCCCCTTTCGCAGTCCGACTGCGGCGGGAGGTCTGACGCACGCCGGCAACGGTCACACGCCGCCCGATCTTTCCCACCGCATCAATGGAGGAAATTGCTCCGCTGATCTTCTCCTGCACCAGTTCAAGAGGATGGGCTTCCAGGCTGGCGCCGAGAATTTCCAATTGGGCATCCACTTTTTGTTGCAGGTTCCAATCCTCATCACTGGTGTCCGACCAGGAAAAAAGACTCATCTGATCGCTCTGCCAGCCGCCGGTTTGTAGTCGCTTCAGAATGGCGGGAATTTTTCCAAAGCCATCCAATGCCCCGATCTTCGCCAGGTGTTCCGCTTCCTGCATGCGTGGATCCACACGCGAAAGGAAATCATCCAGGGAGGTGAATGGTGCATATTGGATGATGCGTCCGATCGTACGTTGGGTCAATTCCTTTACCTGACCAAGACCCATGAAGAGCGCACGATCTTCCGGGCTGCTCATCCTTTGCACAGAGAACTGATGTCGGGAATAATTCACATGCGGGGGACGGACCTTCAACCCCAAACGTCTGGCTTCACTCAAGTAAACACGCTGGCTGTAATACCCGCCCCAATTGGCAAGCACCGCCGCCATGAACTCTGCCGGAAAATATTCCTTGCACCAGGCGGAACGCCAGCCGATCCTGGCATACGAAGCGGCATGGGCTTTGGGGAAGCCATAGCCGGCAAAAGCCGCCATCATTTCCCAGATGCGTTCACCGGTCTCGATGGGAATACTGCTGCGGGCTTGTGCTTCGTTGACGAATTTTCTTTCCAACTCCTGCATCTTCTTGCCTGGATCGAAATGACTCATCGCCCGCCGCAAGAGGTCGGCTTCAGCCAGACTGAAACCTGCAAGTTCATTAGCGATGCGCAAGACCTGTTCCTGATATAGGATCACCCCAAAGGTTTCATCCAATAAGGGCGCGAGCGCTGGATGAAGATGCCGTACCGGTTCCTCTCCTTTGAAGCGCCTCACAAAGGCATCCTTGAGTCCACCGGTCAGTGGACCGGGACGATACAGTGCCAACGCCGCCATGATGTCATCTTCGGTGCGGGCATGGATCTCACGCAAAGTTCCACGCATCCCCGGACTTTCGATCTGGAAGCAGCCAATGGTCTCGCCCTTCTCAATGCGATTGGAGGTGGCTTCATCGACGGAGGGTGTGGAGTCCAGGACAGCTAAAGGAGTCGCGTATTGTTCGGGTTGGCTTTGCTGCACGAACTCCGCCACGTCGCCGACGACAGTCAATCCACGAATACCCAGTAGATCGATCTTCACCAATCCCAAGGCTTCCACAGAATCGAGATCAAGTTGCGTAATGACCACACCCTTGCCACCCGAGTTCATGATGGGCACAAGATCTGTCAATGCGCCCGGCGCGACAATCACACCGCCGGGGTGCATGGAAAGATGACGTGGCAGTTTCAAGATGGCTTCGGAGTCATCGAAGATGGACTGATAAGCGGGATAAGCAGTTCGCAGGTCGGCAAATGGAGAGGGTGGGTCTTCACCCTCCTCGGATTCTTCGAAGCGTGCCCACCAGGCATGCGGCAATTGATTGGCAAGTTCACGTACCTTCGCAGGTTCCAATCCGTATGCCTTGGCGACATCCGCAAGTGCAGAACGCGGACGGTAGCGATTGATCGTTCCCACCATTGCCACCTTGTCGGCGCCATAGGTATCGAAGACATGCTGGATGACCGAGTCGCGCGACGAGAACACAGGTCTGTGTCGATATCCGGAGGTGTGACACGCGCAGGGTTGAGGAAGCGTTCAAAATACAAATTGAGGCGTAAGGGATCAGGACTGGTAATGCCGAGACAATGAGCAACCAGAGATGATGCTGCCGAACCGCGCGATGAATAAGGCACGCCCGTTGCGCGCGCAAAGTTCAGGATGTCCTCGACGATCAGGAAGATCGGCTCGAAGCCCATACGTGAGATTACTTCGAGTTCATGATCGAGGCGCGTTTGGATCTGTGGTGTGATCTCGCCATAGATTTCTATGGCTCCAACTGTGGCTTTATCGCGTAAATGTTGCGCGGCAGTCACGCCCTCTGGCAGGGGCACGACCGGCATCTGGGAATTGCCAAGCGGAAGATCAAAACGACAACGATCGGCAATTTCGATTGTGGCTTGTAGAGCTTCGGGAAATTCCTTGAAGCGTTCTTCAATGATCTGTGAAGGCATGAACCAGGCATCTGCCGGGGCAAGGGCTGTCTGGGAAATAGTGGTAACCGTTTGATTGAGTCGAATGGCTGCCAGTGTTTTTTGTAATCGAGCTTGCTCCGGGGCCTGGTAATAGACCGGGTGCGCGACCACGGTCGGCAATCCAAGGTTGCGTGCCTGGGCAGATAGGGATCCAGCGCTGGATACATTTCGCAAGGGGATATACAAACGATCTTCAAATCCATCTTGTAATCCCTGCGGAACTTCACATAAGGCAATCAGGTCCTTGGAATAGGTAAAAAGCATCTCCAACGAACAGGGAGCATCAGGATGATCGCGCAGAGCCAGGGTGCTACTCAGTCGGCAGAGATTGGACCAGCCTTCGGTGCTGGTCGCTAATAATTGAAGCGAACCCTGTTCCAGATCGATCTCCAACCCGATCACTGGTTGAATGCCAGCATCCTTGCAGGCTTTGACAAATTCAATGGTGCCGGTGAGCAGATGGTGATCGGTCAGACCCAAAGCTGACATGCCACAGGCTTTTGCAGCCTGCACCAAATCAGTGGGAGTCATTAAGCCTTCCTGCAAAGAAAAGGCGGAGTGAGTTGTGAGGTGGACGTACATCAGCGCAATTGTAAACGTTCCTGCCACTGATTAGCGACATGCGGAATACTCCCCCAAGCCCATCCCGCTATCATCCCGCGCATGTCATCCGATCATCCCATCCCAATTCCCTTCATCCTGCGCGGGCAGGAAATTACCGCGCAGGATCTGTTGTATCAAAGTCAGGACGGAAAGAATCAGTTCCATTATCCTGACCCACGCGCACTGCTTAGTCAGATCGTACTTTCGGACCCTACGCAACTCCAGCGCGACTTTGCCAATCTGCGTGTCAGCGAGATCATCGACTTTCTTGCCGAAGCCGGCAAAGCCATGACCCTTAATCATGCCCGCATGGAACAGGCTTGTCGTTTCAGCGTGCCGTTCAGCGCCCTGCCGGAGTCCATCGTGCGCGGCAGTTATGACCTGATCCCGGTTGTGTTTTCGAAGCTGGCATTGCGCACGATGGTCGAGAATGAGATCGGCTCCAAGTATCTGGACGGCTGGGTCGAGATGCCCTATGCGGACAAGATCGCAAGACGACGCGCCTATGGCGCACGCACCCTGCATTTCATCTCCGGCAATGTCCCGGTCGTGGCTGCCCTGAGCATCGCCCGCGCCGCCTTGATCAAATCAGACAACATCATCAAGGTCACGCCCAACGATCCGCTCACCGCCTCTGCCATCATTGGCGCGATGATGGATGTCGATCCAAATCATCCCGTCACCAAACATTTCTCGGTCGTGTATTGGTCAAAGGAACTGCAGGACTTCGAACACGAGCTGATCCAACCGCGCTATCTGGAGAAGATCATCTCCTGGGGTGGCGCCATTGGGCGGGGATCAACTCGACGCTCAACCACGGCAACCTGCAAGCCTCCGGCATTGATGTAATTGCCCTGGGTCCGAAGTTCAGCATTTCCATTTTAGGTTCGGAAGCATTCCAATCTTGACGTGCGAGATCGAAAAGGTCGCTTGCCAAACTCACTGCCAAGGATGCAGGTTCCTTCAACATGGAGTCCTGTGGTTCATCGCGTTTCCATTTTGTGCAGGCATCTCCGGATCAGGCGATGGAATATGCGCGGCGCTTGTACGATCATATGCAGCAGCAGGATCCAGCCTGAGCACCATCCCGAAGAATTTCCCAGCCGACCTGCAACACGAATCATCGCTGCCCGCGCCCAGGGATGATTTCATTATGTTGTCGGCGGGAGGGAATGAGGGCGCTGTGGTGGTCAGTCAGACCGGCGAACTGCCCGACTTCTTCCCCATGCACAAAGTTGTGGTGGTCATCCCCTTTGATGATCCGCTCCAACTCGTGAATTGCATTCATCCTTCCACGCAAACCGTCGGCATCTACCCCGAAACCCTCAAGAAGCCCTTGCGTGACCTCCTGGTGGCACGCGGCGTTTGTCGTTTCATTTCCATCGGACATACCGTGGACTATTCCATCGGCGGTCCCTTCAATTCAACCGAGATCATGCGGCGTGCCTGCCGCTGGATCCTGGATGAGTCTTATCCATCCAAATGGGAACTGCCTGGCTTCTATCTACGCAAAGCCTGGCAGATCCTCAAACACCATACTCTTTAGGAGATTCATTTCATGTCTGACCACATTCTTTCGGGTCCACCCGAATCCTGGACACGCCTTCCCGTCCAGAACCTATTCTCGCTATCCAAACCGGAATTGGATGACTTGCAATTGCATTGGGCGCAAACCCGATTTGGGCAGTTGCAGGATCGCATCCCCGCTTTGGATGCATTGGCGGAAAAGCAGGGCGTAAAGATCATTCCGGATTTCGAGACTCTTGCGACCATCCTCTTCACCCATCAGGTTTACAAGAACTATCCCTTTGCCTTCATCGAACGCAAGTTGTTCACCGAGTTGACACGCTGGTTGAACAAACTGACGGCGCATGATCTTTCCACGCTCGACATGCGCGGCGTGAACACCATTGATGAATGGCTTACACGTCTTGATGAAGCCGGCATGTTCGTCTTTCATTCGACCGGCACGAGCGGCAAGTTGAGTTTCTTCCCGCGCAGTCAAACAGAAAAGGAAGCCTGGGTCGAAGGCACCTATACCTTCCTGGAAGCCTTCATGCCGGGCATTCGCAATCTGCATCTGCCTGTCTTCTGGCCTGCTTATCGCAGCGGGCGGCAGGCGTCCATGCGCCTGATCACTCACTTCGGTCCGACGCTCGCAGGGAGTGAGGCGGAGTATCACAGCCTGTTCAACGCACCCATGTCGGCGGATTTCATGTCGCTGGCCATGCGCATGAAACATGCCCAGGAACATGGCGATCTGACAGTGATGGATACGATCAAGCCATCTTCAAGACCAAAGGCGAGATCGTCACCTCAAAGCGCGCAAGGCAGGTCTCACCAAAGTTTCTTCGACAAGATGGTGCGCGAGGTATCGCGGTCGGCGGGTCTTCCTGATGGCCTGCCACGGATCTGCTGGATGTTGCCCTGGAAGGGTTGGCAGCCGGACAGGAGCAGGTCTTTTGCATCCAACTCGGTCCTTTGACCGGCGGTGGTTTCAAAGGACGAAAGAGATCTCGGATTGGAAGGAGGTTGTCAAAAAGTTCTACGGTGTCGATCAGGTCTTCATCGTCCTGTGGCATGACCGAACTCAACACCCCTGGAACATCCCAATGGTGTTGGACCCGGACGGTACACCCTTACCGCGCAGGGGAGTACAAACCGGTCGTGCGGGTTATTTCGATCTACTCGCTCAAACCTATTGGGGAGGCATCCTGACCGGCGACCGCATTACGGTTCACTACGATGAGGAATGCGGCTGCGGTTGAAGGGTCCGGGATCGAGGATAACGTACAACGCTTCAGCGAACTCGATGGGCGGCGAGGACATCGTTTTCTGCGGGCGTGCAGTCTGCACCCAGTGACTTCACGGAATACGTCGCCGCCGATGTGCCGGAGAGGGGAGTAACGCCAGTTTTAGCACCGACCTGTGTCAGGCTTGCGCCTGCGATGCTGGATGAGGCTAGATAAACAATCCAACCTCACACCTTAGCGACACGGACGGATCACCCGCCCGTGTTTTTGTATCATGCCGTCCATGCCTGAACCGGACGACCTATCGCCGAGGACTTACCGCACAAAGACTCTTCTATATCGCAGAAAGCGCTGCATGCATTATCTAAAGCCCGAGGAAAATTATTTCCTGGATTGGATGAGTTGACATCGTTTCTCGAAGAGACCCTGCTTTGAAGTGCCTGCCCCTTCCAGAGAGGTTATGCCCGTGGAGGATCGGTCTGGATCGGAACTGCACGCCCGGGATGGATGGGATATTCATTTCTCCTTCACCAAGGGACTGGATCCGCGGTCCCACCACCACCGGCCTATGCAACAACCTAATCTCGGGAACCCGGTGCGGGCAAGACCAGCCTCTTGCGCTGATCACGTTGCGCGTTGTTGCAGGGACGGCCGGTCATCTCCATTGACCTGAAGGTGAGAATAATAAACTCTGTGAAGCCGAGGGTGGCAGGGTCGTGCCGGCTGGTATTCCTGAAGACACGGAAACCTGCCTCAATCATCCCCTGCAAGGCGAGAACCCGCAGATTTGTTACTGGCTGTCCGTTTCTTGACCGCATCACCTGCCGGTGAATTCGTTTTTATCCCGCGTGCAAGCCTGCCTGCGTGAAGCCGTGAAACGCCGTTGGGATCGAAGACCCGGTGCGATGTCTATTGCGGAATTCGTGGAGACTTTGGGAACGATCAATGTACCCGAAGCCGCCATGCCTTTGGCGTTGTTACGTCCTTCATGCGTGGTGGACTTTATTTGAAGGTCTCTTCGATAGACCCAAGGCTTTGTTGTCGCCTCATTTCCCGGCCGGCCAATGGTGGAACTTCGATCTGTCCTCATTGCGTGAAGAGAACCGCGCCATCGTGTACCCAGTGTTTGCATGGTCTCTGT
The DNA here is from genome assembly GCF_016705895.1 of Candidatus Villigracilis affinis. NCBI lineage: Bacteria > Bacillati > Chloroflexota > Anaerolineae > Anaerolineales > Candidatus Villigracilaceae > Candidatus Villigracilis > Candidatus Villigracilis affinis. The sequence continues at coordinate 11,861 of NZ_JADJKT010000033.1, forward strand.
ATCATGCGGTCACGGCCGGCAAACAGCCGACAATGGACATCTTCATCGATGAAGGTTGGCGCCTGTTGCGCAGCGGTCCGCCCACGGACTTGCTGGATTGAATGCGGCAGGCGCGCACTCAAGCGTGGCGTCGGCGTGACGCTCATCACCCACCCGCCTGCCGACCTGATGAAAATCCCACTTCACGAGTCTTGTGTCCACTGCATTCATCGGTCGGCTCGACCCGGATGAGGTTTCGCCTTTATCGGCTTCGGCATGCCGGAAAAGTGAGGCGCAAGAATGCTGAGAACCGACTTGGCGATTGCCGCCGAGAGAATCTTTCTTGCAGCCCTTCCGCCGGAAGAGAGCATTGTTTCCGGCATTGGTTTCAATCCTGCCCACGTGGATCCAGTTCTGGGAAACA
>NZ_JADJKT010000034.1:0-13188 GCF_016705895.1 Candidatus Villigracilis affinis
TATGAGGGCGATGACATGTACCGTTGAAGTCTTTGAATAAATGCCGATCAACCAAGCGGGGTCTTATGATGAGAAACAAACTATATGTCAAATTAGGAAATGGAAGCTACCTTTTCTGCCCGTAAATAAGGTTCCCCACGTTCCTTGTCCATCTCCATCACCCCTGTGATCAACATGGGTGGATTTGAATCAAGAAAGGATTTTGCGACCCGGTACACGTCCGGGAAGAGAATAACATCCAAGCGTTCCCTGAAGATCTTCGATGGTCAGGAAGAGCATCAGGTCGCCCTTGGCGGTTCGGCTGCGGCGAGAGGTCTGACGCACGCCGGCAACGGTCACGCGCCGACCGATCTTTCCCACGGCATCAACGGAGGAAAGGGCTCCGCTGATCTTCTCCTGCACCAGTTCAAGAGGGTGTGCTTCCAGGCTGGCGCCGAGAATTTCCAGTTGGGCATCCACCTTTTGTTGCAGGTTCCAATCCTCTTCACTGGTGTCCGACCAGGAAAAGAGACTCATCTGATCACGCTGCCAGCCGCCGGCTTGTAGTCGCTTCAAAATCGCGGGGATATTTCCAAAGCCATCCAATGCCCCGATCTTCGCAAGGTGTTCTGCTTCCTGCATGCGTGGATCCACACGCGAAAGGAAATCATCCGAGGGAAGTAAATGGTGCATGTTGGATAATTCTTCCAATCGTACGTTGGGTTAATTCCTTGACCTGACCGAGTCCCATAAAGAGCGCACGATCTTCCGCGTCAATCATCCTTTGCACAGAGAACTGATGTCGGGAATAATTCACGTGTGGCGGACGAACTTTCAATCCCAGTCGTCTGGCTTCACTCAAGTAAACACGCTGACTGTAATACCCGCCCCAATTGGCAAGCACCGCCGCCATGAATTCTGCCGGAAAATATTCCTTGCACCAGGCGGAGCGCCAGCCGATCCTAGCATACGAAGCGGCATGCGCTTTGGGGAAACCATAGCCGGCAAAGGCTGCCATCATTTCCCACTGCGGGCTTGCACTTCGTTGACGAATTTTCTCTCCAACTCCTGCATCTTCTTGCCCGGATCGAAATGACTCATCGCCCGCCGCAGCAAGTCGGCTTCGGCGAGACTGAAACCTGCCAATTCATTGGCGATGCGCAAGACCTGTTCCTGATACAGGATGACCCCAAAGGTCTCATCCAACAAGGGCGCGAGCGCTGGATGAAGATGGCGGACTGGTTCCTCACCCTTGAAACGCCTCACAAAAGCATCCTTGAGTCCACCGGTGAGTGGACCGGGACGATACAGCGCCAGGGCTGCCATGATGTCATCTTCGGTGCGGGCATGGATCTCGCGCAAGGTTCCACGCATCCCCGGACTTTCAATTTGGAAGCAGCCGATGGTCTCGCCCTTCTCAATACGATTGGAGGTGGCTTCATCAACGGAGGGAGTGGAGTCCAGGACAGCTAAAGGAGTTGCGTATTGTTCGGGTTTACTTTGTTGCACGAACTCCGCCACGTCGCCGACGACAGTGAGACCTCGAATACCTAGTAGATCGATCTTCACCAAACCCAAGGCTTCCACCGAGTCGAGATCGAGTTGGGTGATGACGACACCCTTGCCGCCCGAGTTCATGACCGGCACAAGATCGGTCAATGCATCAGGTGCGACGATGACACCGCCCGGATGCATGGAGAGATGACGCGGCAATTTCAGGATGGCTTCGGCGTCATCGAAGATGGACTGATAAGCGGGATAAGCAGTTCGCAGGTCGGCAAATGGAGAGGGTGGGTCTTCACCATCCTCGGATTCTTCGAAGCGTGCCCACCAGGCATGCGGCAATTGATTGGCAAGTTCACGTACCTTCGCAGGTTCCAGTCCATATGCCTTGGCGACATCCGCAAGTGCAGAACGTGGACGGTAGCGATTGATCGTTCCCACCATCGCCACCTTGTCAGTGCCATAGGTATCGAAGACATGCTGGATGACCGAGTCGCGTCTGCGGGAACACAAATCGGTATCAATATCCGGAGGTGTGACGCGGGCAGGATTGAGAAAACGCTCGAAGTACAGGTTCAATCGTAATGGATCAGGACTGGTGATTCCCAGACAATGTGCAACCAGCGAGGAAGCTGCTGAACCGCGTGAGGAATAAGGCACTCCGGTTTCGCGCGCAAAGTTCAGGATGTCCTCGACGATCAGGAAGATCGGCTCGAAGCCCATATGGGAGATTACTTCGAGTTCATGATCGAGTCGTGTCTGGATTTGAGGTGTGATCTCGCCATAGATTTCTATCGCTCCAGCTGTGGCTTTATCGCGTAAATGTTGCGCGGCAGTCACGCCCTCTGGCAGGGGCACGACCGGCATTTGGGATTTGCCAAGCGGCAGATCGAAACGACATCGTTCGGCTATTTCGATTGTAGCTTGTAGAGCTTCGGGAAATTCCTTGAAGCGTTCTTCAATGATCTGTGAAGGCATGAACCAGGCATCTGCCGGGGCAAGGGTTGTCTGGGAAATAGTGGTAACCGTTTGATTGAGTCTGATGGCAGCCAGTGTTTTTTGTAATCGAGCTTGCTCCGGGGCCTGGTAATAAACCGGGTGCGCGACCACGGTCGGCAATCCAAGGTTGCGTGCCTGGGCGGATAGCGATCCAACACTGGATATATTTCGCAAGGGGACATACAACCGATCTTCAAATCCATCTTGTAATCCCTGCAGGTCTTCACATAAGGCGATCAGGTCTTTGGAATATTGAAAAAGCGTTTCCAACGAACAGGGAGCATCAGGATGATCGCGCAGAGCCAGCACGCTGCTGAGCCGGCAAAGATTGGACCAGCCTTCGGTGCTGGTTGCCAGTAATTGAAGTGTCCCCTGTTCCAGATCGATCTCCAACCCGATCACTGGTTGAATGCCGGCATCCTTGCAGGCTTTGACGAATTCAATGGTGCCTGTCAGTAAATGGTGATCAGTCAGCCTAATGCCGACATGCCACAGGCCTTTGCCGCCTGTACCAAATCAGTGGGAGTCATCAAGCCTTCCTGCAAAGAGAAGGCAGAGTGGGTCGTGAGATGAACGTACATCAGGGCAATTGTAAACGTTCCCACCAATGATTAGCGACATGAAGAATACTCCCCCAAGCCCAGCCCGCTATCATCCCGCGCATGTCATCCGATCACCCCATCCCAATTCCCTTCATCCTGCGCGGTCAGGAAATTGCCGCGCAGGATCTGTTGTATCAAAGCCGGGACAAAAGGATTGAATTTTCATATCCCGACCCGCGCCCCCTGCTTGACCGGATCGTGCTTTCGGATCCGGCACAACTCCAGCGCGACTTTGCCTCCATGCGTGTCAGTGAGATCATCGACTTTCTTGCCGAAGCCGGCAAAGCCATGACCCTTAATCATGCCCGCATGGAACAGGCTTGTCGTTTCAGCGTGCCGTTCAGCGCCCTGCCGGAGTCCATCGTGCGCGGCAGTTATGACCTGATCCCGATTGTGTTCTCGAAGCTGGCATTGCGCACAATGGTCGAGAACGAGATCGGCTCCAAGTATCTGGACGGCTGGGTCGAGATGCCGTATGCGGACAAGATCGCAAGACGACGCGCCTATGGCGCACGCACCCTGCATTTCATATCAGGCAATGTGCCGGTCGTGGCTGCCCTGAGCATCGCCCGCGCCGCCTTGATCAAGTCGGACAATATCATCAAGGTCACGCCAAACGATCCGCTCACCGCCTCTGCCATCGTCGGCGCGATGATGGATGTCGATTCAAATCATCCGGTCACCAAACATTTCTCGGTCGTGTATTGGTCGAAGGAACTGCAGGACTTCGAGCACGAACTGATCCAACCGCGTTATCTGGAAAAGATCATCTCCTGGGGCGGCGCCCTGGGTGGGATCAACTCGACCTTCAATCATGGCAACCTGCAAGCCTCAGGTATTGATGTGATTGCCCTGGGTCCAAAGTTCAGCATCTCCATTTTGGGACGTGAAGCCTTCCAATCCAGTGCGGAGATCGAACAAGTTCTAAACGCACCGCCAAGGATGCAGGTTCCTTCAACATGGAGTCCTGCGGTTCGTCGCGTTTCCATTTTGTGCAGGCATCCCTTGGTCAGGCGATGGAATATGCGCGACGTTTATATGATCACATGCAGCACCAAGACCCATCCTTGAGTGCCATGCCGAAGAATTTCCCGGCAGACCTGCGCGATGAGATCAACGCTACCCGCGCCCAGGACGATTTCTATTATGTTGTCGGCGGAGACAGGAACGAAGGCGCTGTAGTGGTAAGTCTCACCGGTGAACTGCCCGACTTCTTCCCCATGCACAAAGTCGTCGTAGTCATTCCCTTTGATGATCCGCTTCAACTCGTAGACCGCATCCATCCTTCCACACAGACCGTTGGTATCTACCCCGAAACTCTCAAGAAGCCATTACGCGACCTCCTTGTGGCGCGCGGCGTGTGCCGTTTCATTTCCATCGGACATACCGTGGACTATTCCATCGGCGGTCCCTTCAATTCAACCGAGATCATGCGGCGCGCCTGCCGCTGGATCCTGGATGAGTCTTATCCAACCAAATGGGAACTGCCCGGCTTCTATCTGCGCAAAGCCTGGCAGATCCTCAAACACCATACTTTTTAGGAGATTCATTTCATGACCAACTCTATTCTTTCGGGCACGCCCGAATCCTGGACACGCCTGCCGGTCCAGAGCTTGTCTCGCTTTCAAAAGTGAACTGGACACCTTGCAACTGTATTGGGCGCAAACCCGTTTCCAACATTTACAGGAGCACATTCCCGCCTTGGATGCCCTGGCAGAAAAGCAGGGCGTGAAGATCATCGACGACTTTGAGACTCTTGCAACCATCCTCTTCACCCATCAGGTCTACAAGAATTACCCGTTCTCATTCATTGAGCGCAAGTTGTTCACCGAATTGACGCGCTGGTTGAACAAGTTGACCGCACATGATCTTTCCACTCTCGACATGCGCGGCGTGAACACGATTGATGAATGGCTGACGCGTTTGGATAATGCCGGTATGTTCGTCTTTCACTCAACCGGCACGAGCGGCAAGTTGAGTTTCTTTCCGCGCAGCCAAACGGAAAAGGAAGCCTGGGTCGAAGGCACCTATACCTTCCTCGACGCCTTTATGCCGGGCATTCGCGATCTGCATCTGCCCGTCTTCTGGCCCGCCTATCGCAGTGGGCGGCAGGCCTCCATGCGCCTGATCACGCACTTCGGTCCAGCGCTGGCAGGAAGTGAAGCGGAATATCACAGCTTGTTCAACGCGCCCATGTCAGCGGATTTCATGTCGCTGGCCATGCGCATGAAACACGCCCAGGAACGCGGCGACCTGACCGCGATGGATACCATCAAAGCCATCTTAAAGACCAAGGGTGAGATCGTCACGCTCAAGGCGCGCAAGGCCGGTCTCACCAAAATTTCTTCGACAAGATGGTGCGCGAGTATCGTGGTCGGCGGGTCTTCCTGATGGCATCCGCCACGGATCTCTTGGATGTGGCGGTGGAAGGTTTGGCTGCCGGACAGGAGAGAGTCTTTGCGTCCGACTCCGTTCTTTTAACGGGCGGCGGCTTCAAGGACGCCAGACCATTTCGGATTGGAAGGACATCCTCAAAAGTTTTACGGCGTCGATCAGGTCTTCGTGTCCCTGGCATGACCGAACTCAACACCTTGGCATCGCCTGTTCCAAAGGCGTTTATCCGTCTTCCCCGGAACATCCCGATGGTGTTGGATCCGGATGGCACACCTTTACCGCGCAGCGGAGTACAGACCGGTCGCGCCGGTTATTTCGATCTACTCGCTCAAACCTATTGGGGTGGCATCCTGACCGGCGACCGCATCACGGTTCACTATGATGATGAATGCGCTGCGGTTGGAAGGGGTCCGTGGATCGAAGACAACGTCAGCGCTTCAGCGAACTGATGGGCGGCGAGGACATCATCTCCTGCGCCGGGGTGCAGTCGGCATACGGTGATTTCATGGAATACTCGCTGCGGATGTCCGGGGAGCATGTACCGGAGGGTGCGTTTTGCTTACGCCTGCGACCTGGACCAAGCCGGATCTAAATCCAACCTCGACTTACGCTTCAGGACGAACCCCCCTTTTTGCATCATGCCGTCCATGCCTGAACCCTCAAGATCAATTCGTTGCCTCGATAGCCCTCCGAAGCGGTGGAAGTGTTGGAAGATCATCTGCCTTTCCGGGCGGCTATCTCTGCCGCTCTCGGCGCGTGTAAGGGGTGTTCCCGGCATGACAGCCGACCGTCCTGGTCGCGTTTTCATCCGCGGATGTTTTTTATCCCAATCTGCCGGTGATGTATTCCTTGTCCATGCGCCGTGAACCACCGGATGTTCTGCGTGGGTCATTACGCGCGCGTCGCACGCTTTTCGAGGGTTTCATGATGGCGCTGGCAGAGAAGACCGGTCGCCGACCATCAATGGCGGAACGCTCCGCCGACCATGCGATGGATGCGGCGGAGTCGGAACTGACCTTTGGCAAGCCGGCCTTCAAGATCGCCTTGATGAGCGCACTCTTTGTCGAGCGCAATCGCTTCGAAGAAGCAGAAGCGGCAAGAAGAGTCATTGAATCGAATTTGCGCGCACGTGGACTCACAGCACAGAGACTCTTCTATATTGCCGAGCGTGCCCTGCATCATTTCCAGCCGGGCGGAAAATTGTTTCCCGGATTGGATGAGCCGACTTTGTTCCTCGAAGAAACTCTACCCTTGATGCCTGCACCTTCCAGGCAGGTCATGCCGGTCGAGGATTCCGTCTGGATCGGGACTCACGCCCGCGATGGACGCGATATCCACTTCTCTTTCACCAAGGGGCTTGATCCCGCCGTTCCACCTCCTCCCCATGCAACTACATTGATCCTCGGTGAACCAGGTGCGGGCAAGACCAGTCTCTTGCGCTGGATCATGTTGCAACGTTTGTTGCAAGGCAGGACGGTTATCTCCATCGACCCCGAAGGTGAGAACAACAAACTCTGTGAAGCCGTGGGCGGAAGAGTTGTACCGGCTGGTATTCCCGAAGACAAGGAAACCTGCCTCATTCATCCCTTGCAAGGCGAGAACCCGGCAGAGTTATTACTCGCTGTCCGTTTCCTGATCGCCTCTCTTGCTGGAGAGTCGGTCTTATCGCCCGGTGTGCAAGCTGCCTTGCATGAAGCCGTGAAGAGACGTTGGGATCGCAGACCCGGCGCGATGACCATCGCGGAATTCGTGGAGACCTTGGGAACGATCAACGTTCCCGAAGCTGCGATGCCTTTGGCGCTGCTCAGACCCTTCATGCGTGGTGGACTCTTCGAAGGCTTTTTCGATAGACCCAAAGCCTTGTTATCTCCGCACTTCCCTGCCGGTCAGTGGTGGAACTTCGATCTCTCCTCCCTACGTGAAGAGAATCGTGCCATTGTGCATTCGGTGTTGGCATGGTTTTTGTATCATGCGGTCACGGTCGGCAAACAACCGATGGACATCTTCATCGACGAAGGCTGGCGTCTGTTGCGCAGTGGTCCGTTCACTGATTTATTGGATGAATTAGGACGCCGTGCCCGCAAGCGCGGTGTTGGCGTAACGCTCATTACGCATCTGCCTGCCGACCTAATGAAGAACCCCACCTCCTTGAGTCTGGCATCCACCGCCTTCATCGGTCGGCTCGGACCGGATGAAGCCTTTGCCTTCTATCGTTCCCTCGGCGTTCCAGAAAGCGAAGCCAGGAAGAATGCTGAGACTACTTCACGGTTGCCTCCGCGAGTCTTTCTTGCGGCTCCATCCGCGGGGCGTGGTGCTTTGTTTCCGGTGTTGGTTTCCATCCCGCCGACATGGATCCAGTTCTGGAAACAACTTGGGGCAACGGGAGTACAGCGATGATTTGTATTCAATGCGGCTATGAACATGCTACGGCTCCAGATCAATGTCCGCTCTGTAATGGTGAATGGCAGGGATGGGAACTGCTCTTTGCGCCACACGCATTGGATGACCTGCGCGCGCAGGTCATGGGTTGGATCGCGCAACTGCCGTTTCCCACGATCATGGAATGGATCGCATCCCCAAAGGGATTGCGTGTGCGCTTGTATCTGCCTCCGCATGTGGCAGAAGGAGTCGTGCATTCCTGGTCTGCCATGACCGGACAACATTCCAGATGGCGCAGTCTGGGCATCGTGAAGGTTCAATCCGATGGATATGCCTTGCATACATCCAATCGTTTGCCATCCCTGATCGCCTCAGCGAAAGATAGCGATCCATTGCTTGCCATCGGCAGCCGGTTGATCAGCACAGCTCGCGAGGGAAAGGACGCCAGTCTTCGTTTATGGCTCCTCGGCAACGAAGATCAACTGCAGGAGAAGTTGCGCAGCCTGTCTTCTTACTCGTATGGCACGGAAGGCGGCGTCGGCAATGACACGCCCAATTCCTGGGGTTTGCAATTGGACTTCCTGCGCGCCGGGCTATTTCTCGGGATGATCATGGCAGGTATCAGTGGCGGGATTTTGTTCGCCGGTTGGTTCAATCCCTTTGGGGTCTCCATGTTCGTGATCGCCGGCATCACGATCTGTGTTGCCTCGGCTTTGGGCATTCGAGACTGGCTTGCCTGGAGATCGATCCCCAAGGAAGTTGTGGAGAGACGGATACAGGAGCCGTTGTTGAAGGTTGCCTTTTCCATCTCTGAACCGATCCAACTTCCACTGCTGGCTGGTGAACAGTCGTGGCAACAACTTGAATCAGCCTGGCCCGCAATCCAGAAACACACCTTCCCATTACCAGCTGGCGAACTTGCCGGACTCATTGCCCCGCTGCAACTAGGCGAAGGATCGGGCTTGTTGGACCGCGCTGTCTGGCAGGAAGTGCCGGCACCGCCGCCATCACAACCGTTGCTCGAAGCTGGTTTCAAGATCGGGCAGAGTGTCGCGACCGGCGCGCTGGTCGGGGTCGATCCGGATGGACATGGTCTTGCGACAGGCGGTAGCCGTTCGGGTAAATCTTCCTTTGTGTATGCGATGCTGGAGCAGTTGATTGCCAAAGGCGATGATGCGCCAGGTATTTTTCTGGTCGATCCACATGTGTCGCTTGCAGATGCCTTTCTCGATGCGATTACTCAATTGCCGGAGGAACAAAAACAAAAAGCAATCAAGAGATTACGTGTCATCACTCCGGATCAGCCGCAGGTTATCCCCCTGAATCTTCTTGCCGTTCCCGACTTCACCTGGGCAGGCAATGCCATCGTGCAGGTCGGTCGGCGTATTTGGGATGACTACTGGGGTCCACGTATGCAGGCGGCGCTATTGGGATTGTTTCGTCTGGCGCATGTCTGGAACCAGCACCATCCGGAAGCCGGGCTCGGACTCCTGCATATCGTTTTCATGGCCTTCAATAAGAAATGGCGGCACACGGCAATGGCCTGCTGCCGCCCGGCGAACGCATGGGTGCGCTGGCGCTCGATGCCTTATTGGGTCAGGTCGGGGAGGAGGATAAAAAGAGTCAGAATTGGATCACGGAGGTGATCAGCCCTGTGCTCTCCAAGGTCATGGCATTGGAGTTATCACCCTGGTTGTTCTCCGCCATGCATCAGGAACGCTTTGTGGATTTGAATAAGTGGATCGATGAACGCGCCTGGATCGTGTTGCGCCTGCCTTCCGGCGAGATGGGACGTGAAGGCGCAAGACTGACTGCTGGCGTTCTCTACAACGTCTTCGATGCCGCCTATCGCAAGGCGACCCTGGAAAAGCCTGTGCCGTTTTATTTCATCGTGGATGAAGCGCAGGAGATCGGTTCGGGCATGCGACTGGAGTCCATGCTTGCAGAAGGCGCGAAGTTCGGCGCGCGCATGTTCGTGCTGGCGCAGTCGCTTTCGATGATGCGCAAAGTGGAAGGCATGGAGCCGGTCGTGCAGGCGATGCTCGCCAATACCTCCACGCAGATGTTCTTCTCGCCTGATCCGGAGGATGCCGACCTGATCCGCGCCACGTTGAGTTCCACGGTGCGTTACGGCAACATGACCCTCGACCTGCCTTCGCTGCAGTGCTGGTTGCGCGCGCGTATCGGCGGAAGATGGCAGCCACCGACGTTGACGCAGATTAAACCTTTGCCGCGTGCGGATGCTTCGAGAGTCCGGGCATTGATCGAGGAAGTGATTGCTGCTCATCCCACGGATTATCTGCCAGCGGATGGATGGCAGGAAAAAGCATCGAGTGCGCTGCGGGACATGCTCCCCAGGAATCTGTCCCACCTCCTGGATGAGTTTCTGGCGGTGTGGCTCGAAGAACAGAACAACACCCAGATCCGCCAGCCCGCGCCGGTGGAGGATGAAAGGCGGTTGGGTTTCTGATGACAGCGATGATGTTGCGTTTTCTGTTGGTGGTGTGTGGCGGTTCGCTTGCCTGCGTATTGACGTGTATTGGCGTTATTTATTCCGCCTGGAGAATGTCCCGGCGAGACAATGGATGGGATCGATGAGTGAGTTAAATGGTTTGATCGACCAAATGGTTTTGGATATTGGGACGCAAGTCTTTCAGCTCGATGACCAGCGTTTGCGAATGTTCCTGAATTGGCTGGCGGCTCATAGCGGCAGCATGAAGGTCCTCGCAGGCAATGTCTTTGACATGGATATTGCCGTGCTTCGAGGGACAGACTTGCAGGAAGGATTCAAGTCGGCTCTGAAGACCTGGCTGGAGTCCCTGCCGGCGCAGGGCATGCTTTGGGAATACCGCACCATTTCCTTTGAAATTGCCTGGTGGCGCAACCTGGACCCCGTGCGGTTGAAGATGATCGTGGAATCGGAAACTGGGTAGTGAGATGATGCGCTTCCTTGCCGGCTTGGGCGTCGGCATCTTTGCTGGCTATCTGCTGGGACTCGTGATTCCCGCTCAAGGTCTTCATGATCGCCTGTCTTGTGCTTCTGGCGTTGGTGATTTTGTTGTTCTTCCTGTTCCATCTCGGCATCCGGGATTTCCAGGAATATTAGGAGTTAGTTATGAAGCGTTATCAATGGATTGGGATAATCCTATTCCTTCCCATTCTCTTTTTGTGGACATCCGCGTCCACCCATGCAGCGCCTCTGGCGGCGTATTCATTGCCGGAGGGAAGAACCTATGATCAGGCGCATAATTCTGGCTACATCGACTGGAGTGGTTCTGCCCAGTATGTGTACATCACCCATCGCGATGGATCCTCGCTTCCACCCGAGGAAGGTGGAACATTTTGTGGTTCCAATTGTTCCGAGTGGGTCACGCGGCTGGGGAATGGCGGCGTTGCCAGCGGCTCCTTTGACCGCGATGTTTCATACTTCGAGATCATGGTCGGCTTTACGCCTGACTCAAGTGTGGGCAATGCCGTGTTGCGGGCATGTTCCTCTGTGGATACATGGTACTTGCAAACAGGCTCTGGACTCCCAGGGTTTGTGAGTATGGCTATTGCTGTTCCAGCTGGCTGTCGTTCCTGGTCCCTGACCGCTTCCGGCGGCTATGTGGATTTTCGTTCCATCGACGTGGAATACATCGGTCCACCGTCCACTGCCACACCCACCCCGTCGCGGACACCCACGTTCACACCGACCATAACTCGCACGCCGACAGCAACCTTTACACCCAGTCTGACGCCGACGTTGACCTTCACGCCGACCATGACGTATACGCCCACGGCGACCTATACCAATACCCCATCGCCCACACCGACGCCGCTGCCGCCGCAAATTACAGGAGTTGTGGTTTGTGATTTGTGGGGCGATGCCGGTTGGTGCCGAGGAATGAGACTCTGGAACTCTCTGCCGGTGATCCGCAGGGGTTTGATGTGACCATCGCCGGTGATTTGAACGGAGTACCGTTTACATGTGGAGATTCCTGTGACTTGCCTTTACCGGAGGGAACTGGTACAGCCAACTACACTGTGACTTCAACCAGTGGGCGGACCGCCAGTGGTTTATCCACGTGGCAGCGGGATGGGACTCCACCTGATCTTGAGGTCATCCTTCCGCCTGTCGATGGCAGGAATGGCTGGTATGTCTCGGAGGTGGATCTGTCGGCAACGGCGACCGATGCGATCTCAGGACTTGCATCCCTCTGGCAAGCACCGATGGTGGAGCAAGTTGGGTCACTCCACCCATCCACTTCACAGATGGGTCACATGCTGCCTTGATCCACGCCAGGGATGTGGCTGGAAATGAAGTGACGGCATCCAGAGTAATCCGTATAGACACGGTTCCTCCGGTCGCTCAAATCACCTCCCATTCCAATGGAGAGGTTGTGCAGGGTGATGTACGCTTAGTGGAAGTTTGGTGGATGGTACGTCCGGTCCGGCGGGCGGTGAAATCTCGGTCGATGGAGGGAACACCTGGCAGGCAGTCTCGATGAGCGCAGGAGATGGCTGGTCTTACATCTGGCATTCCGGTGAAGTGCCCAATGGCGAGTACACCATCCAGATGCGCGGCAGGGATCGCGCCGGCAATGTTGGCGATTTGGTTTCAGTTGCGTTGACTGTGGACAATGCCCCGCCTGCCGTGTCCATCACAGAACGGTGGTGGATTTGGGAGACCGGAACGCTGAAGGTTTCCCCCAATCACTTTCCGATTGCCAGCATTCAAGTAACGATCCGTGATCCGCAAAAGCGTTGGAAGGAGTTGGTGTTGGACTTTGATCCCGGCAAGAATTCCTATATCGTGAAATGGGATCGGCGCTTTGGGGATGGAACATTGGCGCCAGTTGGGGAATACCCAGTTCTGGCAGTGGCATGTGATGTGAATGGATTATGTGGACAGGATGCGGGTAGGATCGTGATCCCGGAGGTGGCAACATCGACCGCCACTCTGACTCCATCTCCAACAGCGACCAGCACTTTGATGCCTTCGATAACGCCAGTAGCAACCCAAATACCGCCGACACCGACTTTGGTATTGATCACTCCTGTGCCAGAAGAAACACCTGAGCCTGCTCGGTCCTCCCTACCGCTTTGGCAGATCATTGGCTTGCTGGGTCTATTCATGGTGATTGCGTCGGCTAGTGTGGTGGATCCGCGCCCCAAAGCATTGGAACGATTGGGCGAAATGTTCAAATACATGTCCACACGAGCAAAAGACGACTCTATCGAAAACAAATAAATTCAAGGAAAAGAAAAAATGGAAATAATTCTTGCAATTGTAGTGGCATCTGCCGTGATCTTCTTCGGTGCTTTGATTAGCATGGGAAACGAACGACAA
>NZ_JADJKT010000035.1:0-24110 GCF_016705895.1 Candidatus Villigracilis affinis
ATACAATACGCCCCGTCTAATATCGAATTATCTAATCATCTACTCATCTACTCACTGGAAGAACCCCACTATGGCAAACGAATCCTCAGTCATCTACTCCATGAACAAAGTGGGGCGACTCATCCCCATCAGCAACAAAATGATCCTGCGCGATATTTCGCTCGGCTTCTACTTCGGCGCCAAGATCGGCGTGCTCGGTCTTAACGGCGCGGGCAAATCCACCTTGCTGCGCATCATCGCAGGCATCGACAAAGACTACATCGGCGAGATCTCGCAAGCCAAAGGCTACACCTACGGCTACCTCGAGCAGGAACCCAAACTCGACGAAACCAAAACCGTCATCGAGTGCGTCAAAGAAGCGGTGCAACCCATCGTCGATATGCTCGCGCGCTTCGATGAGGTCAACGCCAAATTCGCCGAACCCGACGCCGACTTCGACGCCCTCGTGGCAGAGCAAGCCAAACTGCAGGAAGAACTCGACAAGCACGACGCCTGGAATCTCGACAGCCGCCTCGAACTCGCCATGGACGCCCTGCGCTGCCCGCCATCGGATACGCCCATCAAGGTCTGCTCAGGCGGAGAAAAGCGCCGCGTCGCGCTCACCCGACTCCTGCTCACTGAACCCGATGTTCTCCTGCTCGACGAACCCACCAACCACCTCGACGCCGAATCCGTGGCGTGGCTCGAACATCACCTGCGCGACTACAAAGGCACCGTCATCGCCGTCACCCACGACCGCTACTTCCTCGACAACGTCGCAGGCTGGATCCTCGAACTCGACCGCGGCTACGGCATCCCCTACAAAGGCAACTACTCCTCCTGGCTCGAACAAAAACAGGAACGCCTGCGCCTCGAAGAAAAAGCCGAAAGCCAGCGCCAAAAGACTCTCAGCCGCGAACTCGAATGGATTCGCATGGGCGCCAAGGCGCGTCAGGCAAAGGGACAAGCCCGCGTCACCGCCTACGAAAAATTATTGGGGCAAGAAGCCGAAGCACGCCGCGAAGAACTGGATATCTACATCCCGCCTGGTCCGCGCCTCGGTGATCTCGTTTTTGAATTTGACAAGGTGACCAAGAGCTACGGCGACCGCCTCATTCTCGACGGGTTTTCTGCCTCTATTCCTCCAGGCTCTATCGTCGGGATAATTGGTCCCAACGGCGCAGGCAAGACCACCCTGCTCAAGATGATCACAGGCAAAGAGACTCCCGATAGCGGCACCATCAAGATCGGTGACACCGTCAAATTCTCCTACGTCGACCAAACCCGCACCCTCGACCCTGAGAAAACCGTCTACGAAGAAATTTCAGGCGGCGCAGAAAATCTTGAGCTTGGCAAACGCAAAGTCAACGCACGCGGCTATGTCTCATCCTTCAACTTCGCAGGCTCCGACCAGCAAAAGAAAGTCGGCATCCTCTCAGGCGGTGAACGCAACCGCGTCCATCTCGCCAAGACCCTCACCGAAGGCGCCAACGTCCTGCTCCTCGATGAACCCACCAACGACCTCGACGTCAACACCCTGCGCGCCCTCGAAGAAGCCCTCACCGAATTCGCAGGCGTCGCCCTAGTCGTCAGCCACGACCGCTGGTTCCTCGACCGAATCTGCACCCACCTCATCGTCTACGAAGGCGACTCCGTGGCCAAAATGTACATCGGCAACTGGTCCGATTACGAAACGATGATGACCGAAAAATTCGGCAAAGATTTAACTCCGCATCGAGTCAAGTACAGAACGTTGAAACGATAAATAAGATTCATGTCGTTGCGAGGGTGTTCTTGTTTTTCGCCCGAAGCAATCTCCTCATTAAGTCGGGGATTGCTTCGCAACAACCGCTCGCAATAACATAAAAAACGTCCCGAAGGTTCACAACCTTCGGGACGTTTTGTATCAATATTCTTTTGTCTCAACGATCTCCACGATCTGCGCTTTGGGGTCCGTCATGATCGTCCCTTCCACACGCGACCAGACCGCACGCATGGCGTTGTGCAATGCTTCCGCGTCGCTAGCTGTATCGAATTCAAGTTGAATCATGACATAGTTGGGGTTATCCACTGGTCGCAGGATCTGATAACGACGTACCCGCATCTTTTCGCGCCCAACAGGATCGCTATCGAAAGCCTGCTTCCATTTCTCGTAACTTGGAACAGGGTGTTCTATACATAACTTATACATGAAAGCTCCTTTGCTTTACGATAAAAATCAGGATTGACTTTGTTTTGACTTCATAAGGATAAAGGAAGCGATGATGAATCCGCCAAGGATCAGGGTGACATGGAAGCCATATTCGATCGCCAACAGCCCGCTGATGTTGTCAGGATTGTGTGTCTGGTGCAGGTTGCTATGGGGCCACCAACTCAACAAGGACCAGGAGATTGCAAAATGTACCGCCAGACCTAAGCCGCCCTCTACAGGCAGAAATGATCTAACAGCCTCCCGTCCAAAAAGTAGAAAAGCGAAGCCAAACCCGAAGGCAAGGGATTGAATCATGGTAAGAAGAATGAAGAATGCTTTTTGCATTCCAACAGGACCTGGATCCTCCGCATGCAGACCCCAGAAACCGCCCAACGGACCGCTGGGACTCGCGATAAAGGCGGCAACGCCAAGGATAAGGGTGACAACAATCCATTTTCCCCAACCGATCTTATTGTGTGTGAACATAATTTTCTCTCCTCTCGCAAAATGAAACTAAAATTCAATACAGTAATACTGTATTGAATTTTATGATAAAATAAATCAAGCAAAATGTCAAGAGAAATATCCCGCAAAAAAACATCCCAACGTAAATATGACTCCAGCGGTCGGCAGGCGCAGGCGCTTGAATCACACGCGCAAATTATCAAAGCCGCGAGGGAGTTGTTTATCGAGAGCGGATATTCTGGCGTCTCGATCGAAGCCATTGCCCGCAAGGCGAAAACATCCCCCGAAACGATATACTCCGTATTCAGGAATAAACGAACCATCCTTTCTCGTGCGATGGATCTTGCGTCTGGCATGGATGGCAGTCCAATTCCCATTATGCTGCGTACATACATCCAAGAAGTTACATTGGAACGGGACCAACAAAAGCAAATCCAAATGTTTGCCAGTCGAATGCAGATATTCTTCTCGCATATCGCCCCTCTTGTGGAAGTTGTCCGTGCCGCCTCTAAAACCGAACCTGAGATAAAAAAAATTCTCAAGAAATACCTGGACGACCGATATCAAGGCATGGGCTTTTTCATAGACTGCTTGCTTGCAAATGGTCCTCTGCGAAGCGGGTTGAGCAAACTAACCGCAGTCGAAACCATTTGGGCTTTGGCAAGCGCAGAGATTTACAACCTGCTGGTTGGAGATCGTGGCTGGTCGGGCGAAGAGTATGAACTATGGTTATCTGATACCCTCATAAGACTTCTGCTTTCATAGCCACACTTACATCTATCAACGCCGGTACTTCGACTCTTCGAAGACGAGGTCGTTATAAAAATGTACATCGGCAACTGGTCCGATTACGAAACGATGATGGAAGAAAAATTCGGCAAAGACCTCACTCCGCATCGCGTGAAATACCGAACGCTGAAACGCTAATGTCCGTAGGGGCGAGGTCTCCCCGCCCCTTTTTGTTTACATCAAACCTCGGGCGACAAGACGTCGCCCCTACTTTACTGGAGGCACTTATGCAAAACAAGAAACGTATTTTATTGATTTCCTCCCTGTTCATGCTCCCCTTCACCTATCTGTTGATTCAATTCACCACATCATCTTTTGGCGCAAAATGGGGCTACGTTACTGGGCTGGCGGGATACTGGGTCTATTGTCTCGTCATCATTGGTTTGGTCACAGGCGGGAATATGAATGTCATCAAAAGCCTGTGGCGCAACCAGAACAACGGCAAATATGCAAAGTGGATTTCGCTCGCCGCGTTCATCCCTGTGCTTGGTTTGTTCTTCGTGTCCTTTCTGCCCAATGTCGCACAGTTGACTTTGTCTACGGGCGTGTTTCTGGTTATTGTCGTTCTATTAAACGGCTCCATCGAAGAACTGTATTGGAGAGGTTTGTACCTGTTTGAATATCCGAACGATTCGCGCATTGGCTTCCTCTTTTCATGGCTCCTTTTCGGCGCTTGGCACATCTCGCTATGGTTCGCAAATGGCGTTATATACAAGGATGGTTTCCTCGCCCTCGTCGGCGGTGCCTACGGGCTGGGTCTGCTTTGGACATGGGTTGCCCGCGCGAATGGAAATTTGAAGGCGGTCACCCCTGCCCACATCCTTGTCAACCTTTTCGCCTTCACCGCCCTGTTTGTGGATAACGGCTTTTAGGCGCGCCTTGCGTCGGTTCGAATTATGAAACCATGGAAAGGATTTGACTCCGCCTCGGGTGAAATATAGAACATTGAAAAGCCAAGACCAAGTGACAGTCACCTGCTAGGTGACTGTCACTTTTTATATGCCACAGAACTCTCAAACATTTAATCCAAGGCAATACTCCTTAGGGAAAAAGACAGTTCTTGAGTATTGAAACTAATGCGGGAATAAAAGGTCTAACCTATTGATAGCAAAATCAACGCTTGATAGAGGAGACCGCAATGAATCAACTCCGTACGCTCCCATCGTATATCTTTCTAACGGACGACAAGTCCCGCCTGCGGGCTGGCTGGCGAATATTGATCGCAGTGATTCTGACGGGTGTATTCTTCAATATCGTTGACTGGATTCGCAGCGCCTTATCCATGTCAGGACCGACCAGCCTCATCATCGGCTTGTGGATTGACTTTGTCGTAGTCACGAGTGCCATTTATATTACGCGCCGTTTTGTAGATAAACGCTCGTTTACAAGCCTTGGCTTTCGTATCAATAAACAGGCAGGCTTTGATCTTCTGGTGGGCATCGCCATACCTTTCATATTATTTCTTATCATTTACGCAGTTGAATATTCCATGGGATGGCTTAAGTTCGATTCGTTTGCATGGGAAACCGAGACCCCATCCATGGTCATTTCTCAAACTTTTCGATATTTTGTATGGTTCATATTTGTCGCCTGGAATGAAGAACTGGTTTATCGAGGGTACATCATGCAATCTCTCGCGAGCGGGCTCAATCTGACATGGGGCATTCTTATCTCCTCGATTTACTTTGGCATTGAGCATTTGTCCAACCCAAACAGCAATGGGATGGCAGTTGCTGGTATTTTTCTGGCTGGCTTGTTTCTCGCTTATGGATATCTGCGCACGGGACAATTATGGCTGTCAATTGGTTTGCATCTCGGCTGGAACTTCTTTGAAAGCGCAGTATTTGGCTTCCCTGTCTCGGGCTATGATCGTCCTGGTTTGTTCCACATCTCAGTTTCGGGTCCAGAATTCTGGACGGGTGGAGCGTTTGGTCCAGAAGCGGGATTTATTATTCTCCCAATAACTCTTCTTGGGGCAGTGTTAATCTATCTGTACACAAGACACCGCAAACTTTCATGACCGCTGCTTCTTCGACCGCACCTGCACGCATTTGGTGATTAGCGAAGTGCCCCGTCCTTTTTGTTACCTCACCATTCGGTGACGAAACATCGCCTTGCATCTTTTTTATCAACAATGTGTTGTAACCATCAGCTTATCGGTAAAGGAGCAAGACATGGAAACGATCGAAACAATCATCATAGGCGGCGGGCAGGCGGGACTCTCAACGAGTTATCACTTGAAACAATTGGGACGCGAACATGTCGTCTTTGAAGCGGCGGAGAAACCCGCCCATGCCTGGCGCAACGACCGCTGGGACTCGTTCACTTTTGTTACGCCCAATTGGACAATTCAACTCCCTGGCGCGGAATATGACGGCGACGACCCTGACGGGTATCTGCCCAAAGAGGAGATCATCGCTTACTTTGAGCGCTATATCGAGAAGTATGATCTGCCCGTGCGCTTCAAAACCTCCGTGTTGGAAGTTGCCCCAATGGACGGAGGCAGCTATCAGGTCAAGACAGAGGCGGGAATGATTCAAGCCAGGAATGTGGTCATCGCGACGGGTTCCTTCCAGAAGCCGAAGATCCCCGCATTCGCTTCGAATCTCCCCACCGATATACAGCAACTTCATTCAGGGTTTTATCGCAACCCAGGGCAATTGCCTGACGGCGCGGTGTTGGTGGTTGGTGCGGGGCAATCGGGTTTGCAGATCGCCGAGGAGTTGTATCAAAGCGGGCGCAAGGTATACCTCAGCGTTGGGTTTGCGCCGCGTGCCCCGCGTCGTTATCGCGGGCGGGATGTCTTTGCCTGGTTGGTGGATGTGGGCTTTTTTGAGCAAACGCCCGATAAACTTCCTTCGCCCAAAGCGCGTTTCGGAGCCAACCCGCAACTGAGCGGCAAGAACGGTGGGCATTCTCTCAACTTGCATCAGTTCGCGCGTGACGGCGTTACCTTGCTGGGTCACATCGCAGGCGCTGACGGCGGCAGGGTCACTTTCAAATCTGACCTCAAGGAGACCCTTGCCAGAACCGACAAAGCCGAAAAAGATATTTGCGCGATGATCGATAAGTACATCGCTGCCAAGGGTATCGACGCGCCGCTGGAGACATTACCCGAGCTACAAGATGGATATTCAGCGGAAGAGGTCACCGAACTTGAGTTGAAATCGGCGAAGGTCAAAACCATCATTTGGGCAATGGGTTACACGTTTGACTGCAGCTTTGTGAAATTACCCGTCACCGATGAAGATGGATTCCCCATTACGCAACGCGGCGTGACTCAATACCCTGGTTTGTATTTTGTCGGCATGAATTGGTTGAGCAAGCGCAAGTCTGCGCTGTTGTTGGGTGTGAAAGAAGATGTGGAGTCTGTTGTTGCAGAGATAACGAAGTAAATCAGTGCATGCTCCTTCAAAACGAGCTACTCGCGGAAAATGAGACGTAAAAAGTGACAGCCACATCGCGAAGCGGGTGACTGTCACTTTTCTTTTGAACCCGTTGTTTTCTATTCCAATACCGCTGCTTCCACCGAATGGATCGGCGGCAGAAAATCGGCCAACATCTCCCAGCTTTCGCCGGAGTCGCGGCTGTAGAATAGCTGACCTGTATTTGTGCCGATGTAAATCCCTGCGTCTTCAAATGTATCTGTTGCCATGGCTTCACGTAGAACAACGAGGTGTGCTTTATCGGGCAGGCCTTTTGTCTTGCGCTCCCAGGTTTCGCCTGCATCACGGCTGCGCCACACGGAAAACTTTCCGTCCACGCTCATGCGGTATTCATCGCTTTCTTCGAGTGCCACATACACCGTGCGTGGATCAGTAGGGTGGACCGCGATCGGGAACCCGAAACGTGAAGGCAGTCTGCCCTCGCCGATGTCGATCCAGTCTTCGCCTGCGTTGTCACTGCGATAAATGCCGCAGTGGTTCTGCTGGTACAACACATTCGGGTCGGATGGATGCATGGTCATTTTGTGCACACACTGCCCAAATTCGGGGAATTTATCGGGCATGAAATCTGCGCGTACATTTTTATTGAACGGATGCCATGTCTGGCCGCCATCGTCAGTGCGGTAACAGCCTGCCGCCGACACCGCGATATACATCCGCTTTTCATTTGTCGGGTCCAGCACGATCGTATGCAGGCATAAACCGCCTGCGCCCGGGTTCCACTGACCGCGGTGTGGGTGGTCGAAGAGAGTCTCGTTGAGTTCCCAGGTCTCGCCGCGATCTTTTGAGATATACAGGGAGGCGGGCTGTGCACCGGCATACAATACATTTGGCTCGCTGGCACGCCCGGGAGTGATGTTCCAAACCTGGATCATCTTTTCAGGCTTATCTTTTATATCCTCTCCGCCCTCGGAACGAAAAGCTTCGTCCACTGTGCTGGCAGGCCTGCCAGATTTCGACGGGCGTGTGATTAAAGGAACCTGCTTCGCCTGAGTCCACGTTTTGCCAAGGTCATCTGAATAATGGGTGGTCGGCCCATAAACAAAGTGACTGACCGCCGCATGCAAGCGCTGATCACGTGGATCCAATTTCATGTGCATCATGTTCCAACTTTTAAATAGGATGTCACTGGTTTGCCATTTTTGGCGTTTTGCATCGCTTTCGAAAATAAAGCCGCCTTTGGCCGTGCCGACAAAAACCATTGTCTTTTTGCTCATATGAAACTCCTTTTGCTAAAAAGAAAATATGTTCTAATTATTTTATCACCAATTCAGACAAAATATATGGTATTTAGCGGGAGTTTCTATGTGCCTGAAGTGGGGTTTGGGAGATTTCGGCCACACGAATATATTCGGGAATTGCGCCGTAGATGAGACTCCCATTGTCACTTGAGCGTATCGATGGGAAGCAACAAGAGCCGCAATGTTATTCGTCCCTTATCGATAATTCAGGGTCTATAAAATTTTGTTTTACAGAAAACAGGAATTTTCTCAATGCGGCAATTTGAGACATTTGAAACTCCTGAACGATCCTGGCTTTAGGGGCAATGGCATCGAAGCCATGAAATGCGCCGCGAACGATATGAAGTTCACATTCCACGCCGAACTCCTTTAACCTTTGTGCGTAGATCACATTTTCATCATGGAATAAATCCAGCGTCCCCACGCCGATCCACGTTGGAGGCAGCCCTGAAAGATCTGTACGCCTGGATGGGACCGCATAAGCGGGCGTATTTTCCATTCCACATTTTTGACCGAGATACGCCTCCCACCCAAACTGATTACTGATCGGGCTCCACGACATTATCTCAGCCTTGGGCAGATCGTCGCGAATGGATGTCCTGTCGTCCAGCATGGGATAAACCAGAAGTTGCCCCGTTAGTGGTATCTCTTTTCGGTCATGCGCAAGCTGTGCCAGTGAGGCTGCCAGCCCGCCACCGGCGCTTTCACCTCCGATGCCGATGCGGTTATCCATGCCGATCTGTCTGCCATGTGAATTGACCCATTGCAGTGCTGTGTATGCATCTTCCAACGGTGTGGGGAATGGGTGTCGCGGTGCATAACGATACTCCACCGATATGACCACAATGCCCAGCTCGCGTACAAATTGAATGCAGGCGAGATCGTCAATTTCCGGCCTGCCCATCACATATCCGCCGCCGTGCAGCCAGACCAGCCCGGGCACCAGGCCCGGCATTGACCTGGGTTTGTAAACGCGCAGCCGTATTTTTGTTTTCCCATCCTTGCCGGGAATGAAGATGTTTTGAATCTGAATATCTTTTGGGGTTTTCGTTACGCCTCGTAAATTTGTCAAAAAGCGCCACAGCCAAAGATTTCCCGAGGTAACCGAGAATTTTGGAATTCTATTTGCCATTTGCCGCAGTTCAGGATGGATTTGTTCCATAAGTGGATTCTTCTCCCGTTGTGATTGGGAGGATTTTACTCCAGGCATACATCAGCATTTGTTTTCCCTGCCACCGACGAAGTATGGGAAAATATATAAATGAACCTCAAAGAAATTGCCAATCTCCGCCTTGTCAATCAGCAAATTGCAGGGACGCGATTTAAATCTGCAAAGGATCTTGTCGCGTGGATGGGAGCCATGCAGGCGCAGGATACTGCGATGGTGAAGTGGGCGGTGGGTGTACGGCTTACAAATGCCACCGATAAATTTGTGGAGGCTGCGCTGGATAGCGCGGAAATTATCCGCACGCATGTTTTGCGGCCAACTTGGCACCTGGTCTCAGCAGATGATCTGCGCTGGATGCTGGAATTGACCGCGCCGCAGATCAGGAGAACGTTGAAAACGCGTCACACAGAGTTGGGCTTGACCGAATCTGTGCTGTCAAAAAGCCGCAAGGTGATGGAAAAGATCCTGCGCGATGGGAATCATTCCACGCGCGATGAATTGATCGTCGAATTCAACAAGGTGAATATTGCCACCGATGAGAATCGCGCATCGCATATTTTCGCAGCGGCGGAATTGGATGGCCTTATTTGCAGCGGCAAGACCAAAGGCGGCAAACAAACTTTCAGCTTGTTAAATGAATGGGTTCCACAGACCCAGCCCATCGGTCGGGAGGAGGCGTTGGCGTTACTGGCGAAGCGATATTTTTCCAGTCATGGTCCCGCCACTTTGGATGATTTCAACTGGTGGTCAGGTCTTTCAGCAGGGGATTCGAAACGCGCACTCGATATGGTGAGATCGAAATTTTCATCAGCGGCGGTTGATTCGAAAACCTATTGGTTTATCGAATCTGATGTTAAAGCCAAAGATTCAGTATTCCTGCTGCCTGCTTTCGATGAATTCATTATCAGCTATAAAGACCGAAGCGCGACGATCACTTTTGAAAACCACAAGCGGGCGGTTTCGAGCAATGGCATTTTTCATCCAACCATTGTGGTCAATGGGGAAACGATGGGAGTTTGGAAACGCGTGGTGAAAAAAGACAAGGTGATCCTTGAGCTTGAGTTTTTTGCACAGATCAAGCCAGCTTTGCAAAGAATGCTCGAAATCGCATGCGTGCATTACGGCGAATTTCTGGAAAGGAGAATCGAGCTGCCTGCGTAAAGTGTAGTGGGCTGTCGCTTATAAGACATGCATGGTCAGATTTGGAGGCGATTCCATGTTTCGACGGTAGAATACGGCGAACCCTTAAGAATGATCGAGCAATTCAATAACAAGATGCCTCGTTGATAAAAAAATTTCTTCACAGGTGAGCCATGTCGCACAGTCCATTCAGACAGGGGAATGCAGTATCGGAAGAATTTTTTCAAAGTATTTTTTCACAGGCTGGTGATGGGATTTTCCTGATCGACGATCAGGGGGCGATGATCGAAATGAATCCGCGCGGCTGTGAGATATTGGGCTATTCGAGAGAGGAATTGCTGGGTCAGCCTGTAATGAAATTTCACCCTGCGGATGAACTCGATCATATTCAGGAGAAGCTGGCATCGCTCGCCACGGAAAAGCGGGTCACTACCGAGAGCGCATTTATCCGAAAAGACGGTACTCGTGTTCCTGTTGAGATCACAGGAAAAATGCTGTCTAATCATCAGATCATCGGTCTGTTACGGGATATCAGCGAGCGGAAGCAGGCCGGGCAGGCTTTGATCGACAGCGAACGAAAATTTCGCAGCCTCGTGGAGCAATCGCCTGATGGGATTTTCATGGTGGATGAGGCAGGGTCGGTTGTTGAGTGGAATCATGGGCAGGAGAATATCTCAGGCTTGAAACGGGACGATGTAATGGGGATGCCGATCTGGGACATCCACTGGAAGCTTTTGCCTGAAGAACTTCGTTCAGACGTCCTTCTCGAAAACTTGAAACAAAACTTCAAGGAGGTCCTCGATTCTGGACGCGGCCCCGGGTTGAATCTGCCTTATGAAGCGACGTTTCAACTGTCGGATGGGGTTTATCGAAACGTCGAGATCATGATGTATACCTACAAGACCAATGTCGGCCAGCGGATCGGGGGAATCGTGCGCGATATCACCGAGCGTAAACAGGCTGAGAGGCGTTTGGAATACCTGGCCATGCATGACATGTTGACTGACCTGCCGAACCGTCAACTCTTTCAGGATCGATTGAATCTCGCGCTGGACCGCGCCAGGCGTGAATCTCATGGCTTCCTTGCCGTGATGTTGCTTGACCTCGATAACTTCAAGGAGGTTAATGATAGATATGGGCACGCATATGGAGACCAGCTGCTAAAGATCGCCGCCCGACGCCTGCAAACCTGTTTGCGGAAATCTGATACGGCTGCACGCATGGGCGGAGATGAATTTACTTTGATCATCGAAGGGTTGGCAGATTTGGACGGCTGCAAGTTGATCGCTCAAAAAGTGTTGAAAACGCTTTCTCAGCCAATGGAGATCGAGGGCAAAAGTATCAGGGTTACTGCCAGTGTTGGCATCAGCCTGTTAACGCCCGAAAGTGACAATGCTGCGACCCTGCTTCGCAAAGCGGATATTGCCATGTATCATGCGAAGCGTTTTCGAAATTGTTACCAGTTCCATCATTTTCTGACTCAATCCTCCCTCTCTGATAGTGTCTGCAACAACCAACTTTAGAGATTGCCTGAACAGGCTGCTTAATAATTCACCTTACGCGCCTAACCATGATTCCCTGAGCGGAGTGAAGGGTCTCTACTCCTGAATTCAGAGGTTCTTCGCTCCGCTCAGAACGACACTGCGTAAGGTGGCTTAATAATCATTTTTCTGTCAAACGGGAACAAACCTGGGATGGGTATCGTCGAATTGCCGTTGCAAAATACCCAGTTTACAGGAGTCTCCATGAAACGTATTTTATTTGTCTTGCTCATGTCCGCCGTTCTGCTTTCGGCTTGCACCCCTACCAGTTCTTTGCCCACTGAAGAATCCTCAGGCACAGATTTGCCTGCCGTGAACGATCCATCCCAGCCAATTCGTGCAGCGGCGGGTGAGACCTTCACCATCGTGATGAATGCCAACGCGTCCACGGGCTATCACTGGGAAATCGTTGGTCCGTTGGATGATGCTCATTTTGAGTTTGTTTCGCGAGAATATGTGGGTTCCGAACCAGCCATGCCCGGCTCCGGCGGCGTGGAAGTGTGGACCTTCAAGGCAGTTGCACCAGGTGAATCCATTCTTGTTTTAGGGAATTACCCACCATCCGAAAGTGAATCTTATGAAGAAGCCCGCTTTTCGATCGTTGTGGAATAGCCGAACGATTTAAAAGCAAAGAGGGAACATCGCCTCAGATGTTCCCTCTTTTTATTTTGGACTTCTTGGATAAGCCCTGCTACCTAGAACTTACTTAATTCAACAATGCTTCGAGGGTACGATTATTTTCGGAAAGACGCTGCGAAAGTGTCAGCACGATCCAGCGGTGCAGGCCGGAGGCCAGTGCTGGATTTTCGATTTCCATTTTTTCAAGCGACTCGACACTCAATTTATGCACCACGCTTTTAACAGACGCAACCACCGTAGCCGTGGGCGGAATCCGCAGATACATGCCGATCTCCCCGACAGTGGACCCCGGCCCCATCGTTCGCAAGCGGAGGATCTTATCGGGCGGGATCTCCAGAATGGCCGCGAGTTCGCCTGCTTCTACAAAGAACATGGCCGCAGGTTGTTCGCCCTGACGTATCAGAACTTGCTCTGCTTCGATCTCCACACGATCAAGGTAGTGAAGAAATTTATCCACCTGCTCTTTGGAAGAGAAAGCTTGCTTTAACCTTGAATTCAGGAGTTTTGCATAGCCCATTGCGGAGCTATCCTCGCTCTTGATGATCTTGTCTTCGCAAGTGCCAACGGCTTCATCCATGCTGGGGAAAGTTCGCACGGTCTCCATGTTTACGCCGCCTGTTTTCAATGTGGTCAGTATGCTTTGCGGCACTTCCGTCAGGAACATGTGGATGCCGTTTGCATCTGCCATTTGCTGGATGCGGATGAAACTGAACACTGCCGATGAATCCAGCGCCGAAACGCGTCGAAAATCCAAAACCAGATATCGTAGCGCAGGCTGGCTTTTATCTGCGATGCGGCTGCGTACCCGTCCCAGTAATCCCTGCGCCGTGCCGAAGAAGATAAATCCATTCAATTGCAGGATGGTGATCTGGTCTCCCTTGCCATCCAATAATTTGTGATGTTCCATGGGGCGGTCTACACGGCTGCGGTAGGTGAGACCTGTGAGCGCATGGTTGACAATATCGATGCGGCTGTAATTGACCACGAATAAGATGACAGCCGCCAATATGCCAACTGCCACACCCTGTAGGAATCCCGCCCAGCCGACGACGGCAATGATCACCAGAACGAGGACATACTCCAGTTTTGGCAGGTTGAACCATGCATCGTATACCCACTCTGCAAGGAAGGATAAGCCGACAAAGAAAAGCAATCCACCGACCATGTATTTTGGAATCAACGAGAGCAGGGTTGCCCCGAAGATCAAAACAACAGCGAGGATCAAGACCAGGAAAACACCGACCAGCCTCGAGCGAATTCCTGATCGCATTGGAAGGGCTGAGAGGCTTAGGTAGTGGTATCCTGCCGAGCCGCCGGTGAATGCGCCGAGCAGGTTTCCGATTCCCGCCGAAACCAACTCGCGATTCATATCGATATCTTCCATGCTGACCAATTCAATGGCGCTGGCATTCAACAGCAGTGCCACGACGCTTATCATGATTACAGCGCCGATGCTGCTGGCCTGCCCCGCGAGCATGGACCAGTCCACGCCTTGCAGCAGGGCCATATCCACTGGTTTCCACAAAGTGCCTTCGGAGAAAGGACCCAACACCCAGCCCAATTCACGCGCTGTCACAAGACTCGTACCGGAGATGAATAGATAAATATAAAAGAGCGTCACGCCCAGCGTCAGCATGGCAGGTGTGATCAAAATGTGATTGGATCTTCGTGTGATCAAAGCCAGTGCAAGACCGAAGATCACGCCGGGCAGCCAGCGTATCAGGGCTTCAGGGGTGAGTAGTATGCCAAGGTTCGCGATCCCGATCGACGCATCCAACATGACATTGAACGAGCCTCGTATCAGCAGCAGCCCCGTTCCTGCGATGAAGCCTCCCACCACGGGGTAGGGAACGAAGCGAACAAAACGGCTGAGCTTGAATGTCCCAAGCAGGAGGAATATCAACCCTGTTGAAAGAGTCGTGATGAATATCATCGCCACCACTGTGGCAAAACGCGCCTGGATGGAAGCCCCGATCATTGCCGCGCTGACAGTTGCTCCTGCCACGGCGAGAATCGCCGCTGGACTATCCTGCGGCCCGCCGATGCTGCCGCTCGATGAACTTGCAAAAGCCATGGTCAGCTGAAAAATGATCGCGCTGAACAGGGTCATGCCGATCCCAATGGATGAATATTGCGCCAGGTCCCCGGAGTAGATGAGGACACCAAATGAAATTAGAACAGGGAGTTCAATGGCCCCCACCACAAAACCCATGGTGGCAATCGGCAGAATCTTTTTGAGTTGGAACTCCTGTATATTCATGGGTTGCCTCTTTTAGGTATTGTTGACAGTTCGAGTCCGATTATAAGCGCGTTGTCATCCATGACCAATATCCTACTTGGGGTCGGAACAAATGATGTGTAAGAATTGTCCTTGAGGAAATTTCAAAAAGGAGAATTGGATCATGTTCACACAATCGTTCAAAAAGGTATTGATCTTCATGCCCGTATTGCTTACATTGGCTTGTTCCACACTTATGCCGAAGCCCACACCCAGCGCTGCAGATATTGAGAAGGAGGAACAGGCTGTCTATTCCTTCTTTGTTGGCGCAAGCACAGGCCCCGCGCTTATTTTGGAGGAAACCTCCTCCAGTATTGGCGGGGATACCCCGCAGGAGCTGAAGGAACAACTCAGGAATAGTTTCAAGGATATATCAAGGGAAACGGTTGAAAGTTTTGCCGCGCGCAATGTGGAGTCCGTCCAGCTTTCTCCAGATATGGACCTTGGTGTGGAATACGTGCTCTTGAGTCACGAGGAACTTGCCGAAATCTCGAGCCAACCCAATTGGGGCGAACTCCTCACAGAAAAATATCCAGGCTCTTATGGGTACACCATCTTCTCGCGAGTGGGTTTTAACAACACCCTTGACGAGGCTGTGATCTATGTGGGGAATGTAGCGGGGCCTTTGATGGGCAGCGGTGATTTTTTTCTGATGGAAAAGGTCAACGGGGAGTGGCTCATCAAAGAGCAGTATATGATCTGGATATCATGAACTCTATACTTTGAATTCGGTCAAAACTGCGCCCGTGGTGCTGAATGTGGCGGTGATGAAGGAACACCAGATGATCGTGGATGCCCAATCGATGAGATTTACTTCCGTTTCAGGGTCGAAGAATAACAGGCCGAGGGCAGCCAGAAGGCCGATCACCACTCCGCTGGTGAGCGCCATCAGTACCCTTCTTGAGAAGGAAGAGCCGCCGCTTCCGCTGTTCACAATGACCCCGCCTAGAAACCCGAAAAGGATCAAAACTGGTGCCACAACCCCGAATGCAGGAAGCATGCCTCTGATGGATACGTGCAAATTCTGAAGCAGCCAGCTCGTGAGCGAAAAGATCATGACGATCAGTAACACGTGCCATGAACGGGTCTTTTGCGTCTTTCGCAATTCGGCCCGTTCGTTCATTTTTCGACGAATGGTCAGCGGCCAGTTGTAGAAAAAGTTGAATGCCTTGTGTTCAAGCAATGCGCCGCCTTCGCCGAATACGGGAATGATCCGCGCCACCCGTGTTGCCCAGAAACCTGCCATACAGCGGGCAAGGGTGGGATAACTGTATGTCATTTGGATGGGGAAGGAAATATATCCAACGTATTTGAAGAAAGAGAGAGGCAGGGCAAGGTTGTAGTCTTTGAAGTTTCTCTCCTTGATCGCGAGAAAAAGTACGTAGAGTCCGCGTGCAAACGAGCCCGGTGAAACGGGAATGATCTGAAAAAAAGCCAGGATCCCGGCGGCCATGGCATAGGCTTCTGCACGGGGCATCTCGGGGTGATTAAGAATATACAGGATCGCAAGCCCGGTTGAGATCACATGGGTGATCGGTGACATTCCAACATGCACGGCAAGGCTTTGCAGATATTTGTGAATATACGGGTCGTGGATCTGTGAAAGAATCTCCTCTGCGTCTTCTTTGGAGAGTACCTGTCTCTCTTGCCCTTCGCTGACGATCTCCCGCAGCCATTCCTCACGGAGCACGGGGTTGAAGTACAGGCGGATGGGACGGACGATGATGTTATAGAGCGTATCAACGAAGAACCTGCGATCTGAAAAAAAGCGGTGGAACTTGCCCGGTAAGAACGAAAGCGGAAGGTGATAAAGATACAGCGGCAGGGAGGAGGATATCTTTTCCACATGCGCATCCGTAACCCTGCCTCCACGATACCAGCGGATCAGTGTTTCCATACGGCTGGCAAGCAGGGCACGTTGGAGGTATGAAATGCTGGATATCATGCTTAAATAATGCCTGCGATAATCCTGCCGGCCAAGGGCGAGTCGAAAGGCTTTTCCCAAAAAGGAATCAACCCCAGTAGAACGAAGAAAAGGAAGAATCCCCAGCTTTTGCGCAGGCGTTCTTCGGTTTTCTGGTCGATGATGTTTCTCACCCGCCAGCCAATGATCGTGCTGTCGGTAATGGTGACGTGCAAGGCTTTGTTGCGGATGAGGTCGAAACGATGATGAGTGATATCGGGAACGGAGTTTCGATACACCTGCTCGCAGGTCTTTAATTCATCCAGCAGGGGCAGCATATCAGAGAAATCTGTCGGGTTGTTTTTTACGAATGTTTCAAGTTTGCCGACATCGCCGCGATCAAATTGAACCAGGCTTCCGCGTTTGATTCCCTGTGCGATCAGCATGACATCCCCTGGACTCATCGGCAGGAAGGGGAGCAGGGTCAGGCCTGCCCGAAAGTCCACTGCGGTTAACCCGCGAGCAGGTTCGAGGTCCGTTTCTAAGCGTTTGAGGACATTCGGCTGACTCTTCCAGGTAGACCATTCATATTGTCTGGCAAATTCGTGCGCACCCATCTCATGCAGCAGGGTGGAGAAGTCGCGTAGGAATATTTTTTTTGAACGATATTCGAGCGATCCAATGGTGGCTGTATCGGCGATCTCACCCTTTTCCCACCGCGCGAGAAGGTCGGCGTGTTCATCCACTTCCAATCGCCAGGTGCGGCCATCCACCCAGTTGCTGATTTCGCCGCAGCTTCCCAATTGCTCATCGACCAATATCCCGTGAACATCGTTGACGGCATTCTCATCCTTGAATCGTATGCTTGCGGCGCGGCGAATGAACTTTTGCCAAAGTGCACCAGCGCGAGCCGCGACCGGGTTGCACTGAATTTGGAAGGGACCTTGAAAGCCGACCCCATACAATAGATTCCTGAAAGAAAGTGCGCCGCGTGAAGGGGGGAATAAAGATCTTCAGTGCATACATGTGGTTGATCTTGAATGGGCTGTTATTCCCATCCACAGAAAGAATGCGGATTTTATATACCTGCCCTGCAAACCCACCGCCTACGAATTTTTCGATCAATAATGAAACGCGTACTGTGTCCTGACCGTTTTCCCCCGTGAGCAAGGCAACGTCATATGAAATACGATCCCCTGCGTCGTAACGCTCCGTGCGCAGAGGTTTATGTATTTGACTAGCGTTAAACCTGTTTTCGAGATGTTTGATGGTGTTTGAGGTGAGAGTTTCCATGTTAAAGCTGACCACCATGTGTTGAGTGCAATAATGACGATAATGATTAAGCATTATATTTCAAATGATTGAATCAGCAATAGCTTTTCGGTCATATTGGACGGGCATTTTGCTCAAATTCGCGAGGTACAATAGTTGTAGAATGGAGCGCCTGTGCGGTCTGCCCACAGCCCGCATTGAAAAAATTATATGTTGAAATTAACCTGCCATGCTGAAGGAACCATTTTGACGTTTCAGTTCTGGTTGTTGAAGCCGCATTAGAACTTCGGTGGTTGCTCAAGACAGCCAATGACTGAATTCAAGGAAAAAGGCATTTATGAATATTCCTTCTGATCATAGAAACGACCTCCCGCTGTATGTTTATGGAAGTACTGAACAGGTTGCGAGAATATTTTACTGGTTCACGATCTCGATCCTTATCTCTATGCTGGTGGGGGTTCTTGTTTCGCTTTCAACCAATAATATTCCGCCGATCAAATTTTTAGTCGCCAGTGTCCCTTTCGTTCTTTTTCCGCTTTTTCTTGTTCGCCGCGAGAGATTTGAATGGGCAGCCGTCTGCCTTGCGGTCGTGTTATTGATCCTGTTGACAGTCCTGGCGACCGTCGGATTGGGAATCCACCAGATCAGCAACCTGGGCTTCCCGTCATTTTGATCGTTTCCAGTTTAGTGATCAGGAAGCGGACCATGATATTTCTGACGGCCTTCTCGATCGGCTGTGTAGCATGGCTTGTGTTTGGGGAATTGTATGGCTTATTTGTCCCTGAATCGCTTGTGAAAAGCGTGTCCGGGATTTTGCTTCAGCGGCTCTGTCATTGCTGGTAACCGCATTCATGGTTCGTTTTCTTACTGAAACCCTGTTTAAAAATACTCTCCTGCTTCAAAAAGAGCTGAGAGAACGGGGGCTGGCGGAGGAGAAATATCGAGCCATCGTGGATAATTCCATTGATGGGATCTTTCAAAGTACTGTGGATGGAAAATTCCTCAACGTGAATCCAGCCATGGCGCGGATGTATGGATATGAATCCCCGCAGGAAATGATGCGGCTTGTCACGGATATTTCATCCCAGATCTATGTATCGTCCGAGCAAAGAGATGCCCTTCGCCGTCAACTTGATGCGGAGAAGTCGGTCACGGGATTCGAATCTCAGGATTATCGCAAGAATGGTTCCACTTTCTGGGTATCCGCCAACATCCGTGCGGTTTATGATGAAAATGGGGATATCCTGTATTACGAAGGAACTGCCGAAGATATTACACTTCGCAAGAATGTTGAACTGGAGCGTCAGCAGGCAGAGGATAAACTCCTCCAATTCAGAAAGCTCATGGACGAATCGAATGACTGCATTTTTTTGATCGACCCGCAAACCAGTCGATATATCGATTTCAACAGGACCGTCTGCGACAAACTCGGGTACAGCCGCGAGGAATTGCTCCAGCTTGGCGTGGTAAATATTGCCGAGCACATTACCGACCTGGAGGTGTGGCAGAAAAGAGTTGCGCTCGTGCGTGAAACTGGTGGTCTCATTTTCGAATCCAATTACCGCCGAAAAGATGGGACGAAATTTCCCACAGAGGTCAGCGCCCGCATGTTGGATTATGACGGGGAAAAGATCATTGTTGCAAATGTGCGCGATATCACCGAACGCAAACAGGTAGAGGAGGCGCTGCGTGAAAGCGAGGAACGCTTCCGCAGTGTATTCGAGAGCGCGACTATCGGACTCTATCGCACCACATTGGATGGAAACATTCTGCTGGCCAATACAACGCTTGCCCGCATGCTTGGCTTCGAAACAGTCGCAGAGTTGATGCGGCATGACAGGGTGGGTGATCCCGTCATCGTAGATTATGCCCAAAGTGAATTCCTTCAGACCATAAACACGATGGGAGAGGTGCGCGACTTTGAAACCCGCTGGACCTAGGGTGGATGGCGTCTTTCTTTCTGTGCGCGAAAATGTGAAGCTGATCCGCGACAAAAACGGCGATCCTCTTTATTTTGAAGGGACCGTTGAAGATATCACCGAGCGCAAGCATGCCGAACGGGCCCTGCAAAAAACCAGCAGCGCTTCTTCAAGCCTTTTTCAACCAATCGCTGGATGGATTCTTCTTCTGCATGTTCGATGAACCTCAACCCTGGGTAATGCAGACAATAAAGAGAAAATGCTGAATTACATTTTCGCCACCCAGCGGTACACAGATGTAAATAACGCCATGCTGGAGCAGTATCAGGTCACCCGTGAGAAATTCCTCAGCCTTACTTCCAGTGATATCTTTGCGCACGACCCCCAGCAGGGACTACGCTTGCGCAGACAGTTGTTTGACGATGGCCACCTGCATCTGCAAACCTACGAGCGCAAAAGTGATGGCACCCCCGTCTGGTTCGAGGGCGATTATGTCTGCATGTACGATGACCAAAAACGCATTACAGGTTTCTTCGGTATTCAACGCGATATTACCGACCGCAAAAAGTCAAATCGGAACGTGAGAGTCCGATCGAGGAACTGGCGTTGAAGAACACCGAGTCTGAAACACTGCCGCGAAAGCCTGGCGGGAATTGTCGGCACGTTTGAATTCATCGAGATCCTTCAGCACATTTTGGATCAGATCAGGCACGTCATCCCATATGACAGCGCCTCCGTGTGGAGATGGGAGGATAGCCGCCAAAATTTATTTGTGGCCGTGATCCGCCTCCCCTTTTTCAGGCCACCGCCATTGAAATCGAACTGGATGTAAACGAAAACAACTCCGCCCTCCCGATTCTTCTGGGGAAGGTTCCCTACGTTTTGAATAACAATGTTCAGGAGGAATTGAACGACTTTAATCAGGAACCGCATACCTACGTTAATTCCTGGCTGGCAATTCCATTGAAGACCCGCGGAAAGATCGTCGGTTTGATCGCATTGGATGGCAAGTCGAAGAATCAATTCAATGAGCGTCATACCCAACTGGCTGTCACCTTTGCCAATCAGGTGGCGATCGCGCTGGAGAATGCAAGTCTCTTCACCGAGCTGCAAAACGAATTGGGTGAACGCGAGAAACTCATCAAGAATTGGAATTAAAGAATGCGGAACTCGAACGCTTCACCTATACCGTGTCACATGACCTGAAGTCGCCGCTTGTTACCATCAATGGATTTCTTGGCTATTTGAAAGGTGATACAGCCTCAAGGCAATATAGATCGCGTGAAATCAGATATCCAGCGCATTCAGGATGCCGTTGATAAAATGCATTTGCTGCTCAGAGACTTGCTGGAACTATCGAGGGTTGGCCGCATCAGTGAATCCGCCGAGAAGATTCAATTTGAAAGCCTGGTGAATGATGCAGGGGAGATCGTCCATGGGCGGCCGAGAAACAGGGTGTGACGGTGCAACTATCCCCTCGAACGGGACTCAGCCCAGCCTGCCAGCTTGTTTATGGAGATCGTCAGCGTTCGACAGAGGTTCTGCAAAACCTGATCGACAATGCCGCCAAATACATGGGCGACCAGATTTCGCGCATATTGAGATCGGTCAGGCGGGCGAAGATAATGGCCGCGCGATATTCTTTGTCAGGGATAATGGCATCGGCATCGACCCCGAACATCGCGAGCGTATCTTTGGTCTCTTCAACAAGCTGGACGCAAAGTCCGAGGGCACAGGTGTGGGGCTCGCCCTGTGAAGCGGATTATCGAAATTCCATGGCGGCCGTATCTGGGTTGATTCGAAAGTGGGCGCTGGCGCCACGTTTTATTTCACCCTGTCCATTAAATCCGGCCTGTAAATGTTTGTGGTCTCTGCCTCCAAATGCCCAAGGTTGCGACTTATATTCAACCCGATCTCGCCGGATGTTTATGGAGACCGCCATCGTTTGATAGAGGTTATGCAAAACCTCATTGATAACGCCGCCAAATATATGGGCGGACAGACCGCTCCATACATCGAGATCGGACTCAGAGGACGGGAGAATGACCGTCTGGTGTTTTTCATCAGGACACCAATGGCATGGGCATTGTCTCCGACCATTACGAACTCATTTTCGGCCTTTTCAATAAATTGGATGCAAAGTCTGAGGGTACGGGCGTGGGACTTGCCCTTGTAAAAAGGATCATTGAAACTCACAGTTGCCGTATCTGGGTGGAATCAAAAACAGGCATGGGCTCCACGTTTTTGTTTCACCTGCCCAGCCCATCAAGCATGTGGAAATGGAAAAGTGCATTCAAACCCAAATAGGATAAATTATGAAGGATAGCGATTTAAGTAAAAAATTATAGGTGACCCGTTCAATGATGCCTCCACTGAAATGTTCGCAGTGTCGCGAGGATCTTTAATTTATTCATTGGTGTGACAGCGCTCGTCCTGGCGGAGGAGTATTTGCTGTACTGACCACAGAACATTGTGGCTGCTCCATCCTCGGGTCGAATTTGCTTTTCTGCCGATTGCAGCCTTCTTTGTGAATGAAAAGAATTCGACCTTGCCGCCACATCGCTTGCCATCATGTTGATCCTGACGAATACGTTGCTGGCCACCCGTGGACTCGGCATTCACCACACTCAGCAATATGGCGTTTTTCGCTGATTCTCATTGTCGCCAGCCTGGTCACCTTTGTGAAAAAGGACATTGTTCTTCTGGTTCTTCTGAACATTCTGTGTTGCCTGGCTGGTGTTGGTGAATTGGGGTCTTTATACGCCCGGGGTTCTTGTGCGCAGTGTGCCGGGAGATTTCTTTTCAGCCTGCATTATCATCGTTGCAACGGCTATTTTGGGATACAGACTGACGGAACATCTTTTCAAGGGACTCTCGATGCTGCAAAGGGAGGTCGCAGAATGGAAATCTGCAGAAGACAGCCTGCATCAGCGCGAGGCCATCGGAGATCCATTACGTTTCCTCTTAAGGGGAACACTTTCGAAGGCGCCTGATTGGCGCAAAATATCAAGTACGGTTCTCGAACGACTTGGTAAAACGATCCACGCCTCGCATGCCTACCTGTTTGAACATCACAGCGGACCCAATAATGAGCCGTTTGATTCGATGCGCTTTGAATGGACCGCGCCCGGATATCCAAGCGACCTGAATAAACCCCGAATTTCAAAACTCACCTTTGGATGATGAAGGTTTGAACATTATCATCAGACTTTGATGGATGGACAGCCGTTTGTAGGGGAAATATCTTCATTCCTTCCCGCTGAACGGGAGTATTTTCTGCGTTAGGGATCAAATCCATTTGGAGGTTCCCCTTTTTTGTAAATGGACAAATGGTGGGGCACGATCGGGTTCGATGATTTCGAAAAGGAGCGGGATTGGAATTTTGCGGAGGTGGATGCTCAAGATTGCTGGTGGCGTACTCGATGCGGCGATCCAGCGCGAAAGTGATTCGGCCTTGCAGGGAATCTGAACGGATCTATCGTCAGGCGATTGAGGCAGCGGAGGCTGTTCCCGCCCATCGGTTATCATCAAGACCGCTATGCATTCATCGGCAGGGAATTGGGCAGATCGTTGGTTACCCTGCGGAAGAATTCACCCCAGATATGGAACAAGATCATAAAGTATATTCCGCTTGGAGAAGGGAGAGGATTGCCAGTTGAGGATGTGGTTCGACGCGTTCGCACGGGAATGTTCCGTGCGTGGCAATCGATATCCGCGTGATTTTACCAGGCGGAAAAGAACGCTGGTTGAATGACAGTGCCGTTGAGATGTTCGATGAATCCGATGTGTCGTATGCCTCATCGGTATTCTTCAGGATGTGCGGACCGCAAACTGGCTGAATTCAATTTGGAGAAACAGGTAATCACTGCTTGAAGCCATTACCTTCTCCGCTGGGCAGTTTTTGAAGACGGCCAATTGGCGCGAAACCATCAATGTGGTTCTGGAAGGAACAGCAGGGAATTTGCTCTTCGCATGCCTATTTATTCCAAAAACACAACGGCGGAGCAATCAGATCGTTTCCTCCATGATCCATGAGTGGACTGCGTCGGGATTGGAAACCGATCTCGATCGGCGGGTTCAAAATATGCCGCTAACCGAACTCGATGGGATTGAACGTCTCTACAAGATCTGGATAGCGG